>JBQCDS010000596.1:0-5459 GCA_051961035.1 Trinickia sp.
ATGAGATTGGGGCGCCCGTGGTCGAAGGGGTGACGGCCGCGCTCAAGTGGGTGGAAGCGCTCGTTGCACTACGGCTTTTCACGGCCAAGCGGGGCGAGTACGCACGCCCCCTCGCAAAGCGCTACGACGGGCCGTTGGCCGACTTCAGCCCGCGCGAAGCGTGAAGCGTGAGGCGGAAAGCCGGAAGCCGCCCCCGAGCCGGCGCCGCGACGGACGGCGGCTGCCGGCGCGGCCCCGACATACGCGCACGTTGACCCCGGTTATCGGCCTTGCCGTATGGGCGCACGGGGACGTTTTCTATACACTGGTTCGACCGAATTGAACCATCGCGGCAGGCCCGCACCGCGCCTGCGCCGCCCATGCCAATCGCCATTTAACGCTTGCTCGACACCTTGCCATGACATCCGACTCCCGCTATCCGCGCGATCTCATCGGCTACGGCCGGCATCCCGTCCAGGCCGATTGGCCGGGGCGCGCCCGCATCGCCGTCCAATTCGTCCTCAACTATGAAGAGGGCGGCGAAAACTGCGTCCTGCACGGCGATCCGGCCTCCGAGCAGTTCCTCTCCGAGATCGTCGGCGCGGCGGCTTATCCCGCGCGGCATATGAGCATGGAGTCGATCTACGAGTACGGATCGCGCGCGGGCGTCTGGCGCATCTTGCGCGAATTCGAGAAGCGCGGCTTGCCGCTGACCGTCTTCGGCGTCGGCATGGCGATCGAACGCAATCCCGAAGTCGCACGCGCTTTCGTCGAGCTTGGGCATGAAATCGCCTGCCACGGCTGGCGCTGGATCCATTATCAAGACATGTCGCCCGAGCGCGAGGCCGAGCATATGCGGCTTGGGATGGAAGCGATCGAGCGCGTCACGGGCGTGCGGCCGCTCGGATGGTATACGGGCCGCGATAGCCCGAATACGCACCGGCTCGTCGCGGAGTACGGCGGCTTTCTATACGACTCGGATTACTACGGCGACGATCTGCCGTTCTGGACGGAGGTCGAAGTGACCGGCGGTGACACGCGCCCCCAATTGATCGTGCCCTACACGCTCGACACGAACGACATGCGTTTCGCGACGCCGCAGGGCTTCAACACGGCCGATCACTTCTTTACGTATCTGCGCGATGCCTTCGACGTGCTTTACGAAGAGGGCGACGAAGCGCCGAAGATGCTCTCGATCGGCATGCATTGCCGGTTGCTTGGGCGGCCAGGGCGCGTGCGCGCGTTGCAACGGTTTCTCGATCACATCGAACAGCACGACCGCGTCTGGGTGACGCGTCGCGTGGACATTGCGCGCCACTGGCGCGCGCATCATCCCTATCAGCCCAAAACGGACAGCTCACGCGCATGAAGCCGATGCAATATTCGCTGGAACAACTGAACTCGATGCCGCGCGATGCGTTCGAGGCGGCGCTTTCGGGCATCTTCGAACATTCCCCGTGGGTGGCGGAGCAGGCGGCCGATGCCCGGCCATTCGCGAGCGTCGACGCGCTCTATACGAAGATGCGCGACATCGTCGCGAACGCGGGCGACACGCGGCAGCTCGCGCTCATCAACGCTCACCCGGAACTCGCCGGCAAAGCCGCGGTGCGCGGCGAGCTGACGGCCGAATCGACGCGCGAGCAAAGCGGCGCCGGTCTCGCGTCGTGCACGCAGGAGCAATTCGACAAGCTGCAGCGCTTGAACGCTCAGTACCGCGCAAAGTTCGGCTTTCCGTTCATTCTTGCCGTGCGCGGCTACGACCGTGCGGGCATCATCGCCAATTTCGAAATGCGCGTGAATAACTCGCGCGAAGACGAGTTGCGCACGAGCTTGGAACAGATTTACCGCATCGCGCGGTTCCGCATCGACGATCTCGTCACGGCATGACCGCTCGAGCGTCGGCAGGCTTATGGCTTGAAGACGCGAAGGCGGCGCGGCGCATGCGATGCGTGCCAGCGCGGTGATACGACGTTTTCATTCGCGGTACGAACGAATTGACAGACACGAAGGACGACAACGATGGCTCTCCCGATTCTTGACCCCAACGCTCCCGATTTCACGCGCCGCTACGTCAACCTGGCCGATCCGCGGTTGGGGGCGCAGGCACTCGAGGCGAGCGATGAATTCTTTGCGCCGAAAGAACGCATGCTCAACCCGGAGCCGGCTATGTTCATCCCGGGCAAGTACGACGATCACGGGAAGTGGATGGACGGCTGGGAAACTCGCCGCAAGCGTACGACGGGCTATGACTGGTGCATTGTGAAACTCGCGCGCTCGGGCGTGGTGAAAGGCCTCGATATCGACACCACCCACTTTACCGGCAACTTCCCGCCGGCCGCGTCCATCGAAGCCGCGTATGTACCGGGCGGCGAGCAGCCGAACGGCTCCACGCAATGGAAGGAAATCGTGCCGTCCATGACGTTGCAAGGCAATACGCATCATTACGTCGACGTGGCCGACGGCCAGGCGTACACGCACCTACGCTTGAACCTCTACCCGGACGGCGGCGTCGCCCGCTTGCGCGTGTACGGACAGCCGCAAGTCGACTGGACGAACGCGAGCCGAAGCGCACCGGTCGATCTGGCCGCCATGGAAAACGGCGCGTATGTCGTCGCCGCCAACAATCAGCACTTCGGGGCCGCATCGAACATCTTGATGCCCGGCCGCGGCGCGAACATGGGCGACGGCTGGGAAACGCGCCGTCGCCGCGAGCCGGGCAACGAGTGGGCCATCATCGCGCTGGCTTGCCCCGGCACCATCACGAAGCTTGAAGTGGATACGGCCTTCTTCAAGGGCAACTTCCCCGATCGCTGCTCGATTCAAGCCGCGTACGTGACGGGCGGGACGGACAGCTCCTTGATCACGCAAGCGATGTTCTGGCCGACGCTGCTCGGCGAACAGAAGCTGCAAATGGACAAGCAGCACTTCTTCGAATCGGAAATCGCGGCGCTCGGCCCCGTGACGCACTTGCGTCTGAACATCATCCCGGACGGTGGTGTGTCGCGCCTGCGCGCATGGGGCGTGATCGCATGAGCAGCGAACTCATGAAAGCGTTGACGATCGAGCCGCTTACGCGCGGGGCGTTCGCGCCGTTCGGCGACGTGATCGAGCTCGAGGGCGCGCGTCAGATCCCGATCAATCTCGGCACGACAATCCGCTATCACGATCTGGCGCGCATCGACGTGATGGAAGCAGGGGGGCGTACGCTCGTCAATCTGTTTCGCGGGCAGCCGCGCGCGCTGCCGTTCGAGGTGACGATGTTGGAGCGGCATCCGCTAGGCTCCCAAGCCTTCATCCCATTGACGGATAAGCCCTATTTGGTCGTTGTCGCACCGGCCGGCGACCTCGATCCGCAAGCCGTGCGTGCGTTCGTCACGAGCGGCTGGCAGGGCGTGAACTACGCGAAAGGGGTCTGGCACCATCCGCTGATCGCGCTCGATGTCGTGAGCGACTTTATCGTGGTGGATCGCGGCGGAGACGGGCACAACTGCGACGAGCAGACGCTGCCCGAATCGCTGTGGCTGACCGCCGAGGCGCTCGCCGATACAAGCCGCTGACGCATTGCGTGTCTTCGCTATTCAAACGCCCGTGTGAATTCACGGGCGTTTTTGCATTCGGGGCTTCTGGCGTAGCCCTTGCGTCATCGCGTTGTAGGAAAACGCTGACAGAAGCGCTGCCAGATATTACGCAAGGTTCAGCGGCGGCTGATTTGTTTCCGCGAGACGCTCGACGATACTTTTGTCACAGGATAAAGCGTTTCGTACGACGCACGACGGCACGAGCGTTCCATTCCTTGAGCCACGGAGAAATCGCATGAGCCGCTTCGCAAAAGACCTTCTCGAACTGCAACGCCTTTGCTTGGGCGGTTCGGGCGCGCTGACGCAACATCTGTTACGCGAGATCGCCTCAAACTTGATCGCGGCCGGCGTGGCGGACCAGCGCGGCGGCTGCTGAGCGCCCGCTCGAGCAAACGTTTGGCGCGTGCGCGCCATCAACGACGGAAGCTGATCGGCCCTGGTTGGCGTCACGCTTATCCGTCACTTTTAATTCGAATCACGAACCCCTGGCAGAGACAGTCATGAACGGTTGCGAGACGCTTGAATCGATCCGCGAGATCAACTTGTCGTACCTTTCGCTTGCACAACGCCTGCTGCGCGCCAATCGCGCCGGCGGCATGGAGCGGCTCGGGCTATCGATGCAAGTGGCCGACGTGATCGCCGATCTGTCGGCGCCGCAACTGCTCAAGCTGGCCGCATGCGATCAGCTCGTTTGCTTCTTCCGGTTCAACGACCGCGCGATGCTCTCGGCGCTGGCCGCGCCCGCCGCACGCTCGTCGCATGTGCAAGCGTTGCTTGCGCAAGCCGCGTAACCGGCGCCGAGCCTTGTCGGCTAGCCGGGGCTGCATGAACGCCCTCGTTCTGGACCTTGCCGGCCACTGTCGCACCGTTCTGTAGCGCTTACCCAGCGCACCCCCAAAACGAAAGCCCCTCGAGCGTGAGCCGAGGGGCTTGGCTTTTTCAGCATGTCCGGGATTGTCCGATCTGCCCGGATCGGTCACTTTCCGAAACTTTCGAAGAAGAAAAGTGACCGACCGGACTGATCGGCGCGGGCGCCGTGGTGCGCCGTTACTGCTGTTTGCCCGAGGCGAACCATGCCGCGATCTTTTCGCGCTCATCGGGAGTCATCTTCGTGACGTTGCCAAGCGGCATCGCCTTCAGGACGACGGCCTGCTGATACAGCCGCTCGGCGTTCGTCGAGATTTCATGCGGCGTGTCGAACATGACGCCGGCCGGGGCGCTACCCATCAACGTCGGGTGAGCCGAGTGACAGGCCGCGCAGCGTTGTTGCAAGATCGGCTGAATATCGGCCAGCTTCACGACCGGCGCATTGGCCGCTTGCGCTTCCGGCACGACGGGGCGCGGCAAGGTGACCGCCAGTGCGGCGGCGAGCAGGGCAACGCCCCCCACCGGCAGGTACCACAGCACCTGACCGCGATGGCGCATGACGAAGAACTGACGGATCAGCGCACCGGCGGCCATGATGATGGCCAGCACGGCCCAGTTGTACGGGTGCGTGTACGTCATCGCGTAGTGGTTCGACAGCATCGCGAATACGACGGGCAGCGTGAAGTACGTGTTGTGCACCGAGCGCTGCTTGCCGCGCTTACCGTAGATCGGGTTCGGCGCCTCGCCCTTGAGCATCGCGTTCACCATCTTGCGCTGGCCCGGGATGATCACGAAGAACACGTTGGCCGACATGATCGTCGCGAGCATGGCGCCGACGATCAGATACGCGGCCCGGCCCGAGAAGATATGGCAAGCGAGGAAGGCGGCGATCAAAACGTACAGGCCGACCGCGATGCCGAGCAGCCCGTCTTTCTTACCGAGCACGCGGCACAGCGTGTCGTAGACGATCCAGCCGGCGGCCAAGAAGCCGAGCGCGGCCGCCACCGCCACGACGGGCGACATGGCCAGGACGTT
>JBQCDS010000597.1:0-3767 GCA_051961035.1 Trinickia sp.
GGGCCGTACTCGAGCTTGTTTGCGAACCGCTTCTCAGCGTGTGGCTCACCCTGCGCGCACCCGCCGGCCACCACATCGTCACGGTCGGGATCGGCTCGCCGCAAATCGTGGCCCTCTTTCTCGCCGCCTCGATCGCTGTCATCGCTCGCATTCTGAGCAAAGCCAGCGAACTCGATGCCGAACACCGCTTGTTCGTTTAAGCGGGACGCAATCATGTCGATCGTTATCAGGCTCGATGTCGTACTGGCCTCGCGCAAGATCAAATCGAAGGACCTCGCGGCAGCCATCGGCATAACCGAACAGAATCTATCGCTGTTCAAGCAAGGAAAGGTCAAAGGCGTGCGGCTCGCGACCATCGATGCGATATGCCGTTACCTGAACTGCCAACCGGGCGACTTGCTCGAATACCACGCCGATACGGTGAGCGAGTTTGCCTAGCATGAGCGCCGCTATCACGGCCCCGCGCCGCACTTTATCGTGCGGTGCGGCCTGGTTCGCTGCCCCGCGGCGCCACGTTATCCGGGCGGCCGTGTTTATCGCGGTGGCCGCCCTCCACGTTCTGGCGGGTTGGCTGATCGGCGCCGGCGATCCCCCCCTCGCACGCCAGCTAGAGGCCGCCCATGAACGGGCGCGCACGAAGACAATCGCGATCGCGTTGTTGCCGTCCGCTCCCGCGCCCGCAGTGCACAGCGCAGGCCCGTCCGAGCCAAGCAAGTCGCCATCGCTTGCGCGCGGCGCGTCGCGCGGCGCTGCCAAGCGCCCCTCCGCCCCAGCAGGCCGGATCGAGGTTGCACCGGCACCGGCACCGGCACCGGCACCGGTACAGGCGCCGGTACAAGCGCCGGTGACCTCGCCGGCGCGCGCCCCTTCGCACGACACGATCGATTGGCAACGTGCGCTGGGCAGCATCGGCTCGTCGAAGTCATTTCGCTACGACAGCACGGCAGCACGAGCGGTGACCGGCGCCGCGGCGGCTAGCCAGCCGGACGCCCCGGTGGAAAGCGAATTAGCAAAACAAGCATCGAAGGCGGCGCGACCGGATTGTCGCCAATCTCAAGCGCAGCGCGGCTTGCTTGCGATTCCAGGGCTCGTGCTCGACACGGTCACTCAATCGGGGTGCCGATGGTAAGGCGTGACTTCGCCACGCTTACCCGCGCTCGAAAAGTGCGATCGATTCCACGTGCGACGTATGCGGGAACATGTTGACGACACCTGCTCCCTTCAGCCGGTAGCCCGCTTCATGCACAAGTAGGCCGGCATCCCGGGCGAGTGTCGCCGGATTGCACGATACGTAGACAATCCGGCTCGGCAGCGACCCCTGCGCGCTTTGCGCGATCTCCGCAAGCGCCTTCGCCACGGCGAGCGCACCTTCGCGCGGCGGATCGATGAGGAATTTGTCGAACCGGCCGAGCGCGCGCAAATCGTCAGCCGACACCTCGAACAGGTTGCGGCAGGCGAACGACGTATGGCGATCGACCCCGTTGATTTTCGCGTTAGCGAGCGCTCGCGCGGTGAGGGCTTCGCTGCCTTCGATGCCGACGACCTCCCGCGCCAGCCGCGCGAGCGGCAGCGTGAAATTGCCCAAGCCGCAGAACAAATCCAGCACGCGGTCGGTGCCAGCCGGCGACAGTAACCTCAGCGCGCGCCCGACGAGCACGCGATTGATGGCGTGATTGACTTGGGTGAAATCCGTCGGCTTGAACGGCATGCGAATGCCGAACTCCGGCAGCGTATAGTCGAGTTCGACATCGAGCGGGTAGAACGGCACCGCGGTATCCGGCCCCTTGGGTTGAACCCAGAACTGCACGCCATACTCGTCGGCGAACGCGCGCACGTGCGCTTCGTCTTCGGGTGTCATCGGCTCCAGCACGCGCAACACGAGCGCCGTCACACTGGAGCCAACCGCCAGCTCGATTTGCGGCAAGCGATCGCGAATCGAGAGGCTTTCGACCATCCGACGCAGCGGCACGAGCATCGCCGAAACATGCGGCGGCAACACCTCGCAGCTTGTCATATCGGCAACATAGCTGCTCTTTCTCTCGTGGAAACCGACGAGCACGCCGCCCTTTTTCGCGACATGGCGCACCGTCAGCCGCGCACGATAGCGATATCCCCATGTCGGCCCGTGGATCGGACGGAATACGGTCTCGGCCCGCAGCTTCGACAAATGCCAGAGGTTGTCCTCCAACACGCGCTGCTTGATCGCCACTTGTGCGCGTTCGTCCAGATGCTGCATCGAGCACCCACCGCAGGTACCGAAAAAGCGGCAGCCCGGGTTCGTGCGCATGGCGCTTGCTCGCAAGACGTCGACGACTTGCGCCTGCTCGAAACTCGGCTTCTTGCGATAGCTCGAATAGGTGACGCGTTCTCCGGGCAACGCGCCTTCGACGAAAATGACCTTGCCGGGCTCGCCGTTCTCGGTGGTCAAACGACCCACGCCGCGCGCCTCCATATCGAGCGACTCGATTTCGATAGCGGGGGTGCGGACGGGCTCGGCGTGGGCTGCATCGCTCTTCGAGCGACGCGCGATACTGCGCGGAAGTTCAGACACCTGCGGTTTCCTGACGGACATAGGACGAAAGGCGAGATTGTAGACGAACCGCGCAAACGGACGGAGGCGAAACGTGGAGCTCATGAGCTGGAACGTGCAATGGGGGCGCGATGTCCACGGCAGCGTCGATCTGTGCCGCACTATCGGGGAGGCCCAGCGCCTTGCCGATTTCGACATCCTCTGCATGCAGGAAATCACGCGCGGTTTCGGTGCACTGCCAGGCGGGCCCGGCCCCGATCAATTCGACGAAATCGCCCGTGCGCTGCCGGGATACACCGTGCTCGATGCCATTGGCGCCGATTTACCGTCGCTCGATGGGTCGCTGCGCCGTCGTCAGTTCGGTAACGCCATCGCGACGAGGCTGCCGGTGTTGCAAGTCATTCGCCATTCGCTGCCTTGGCCGGCCGATGCACAGGCGCCGTCGATGCAACGGGTGGCGCTCGAGGCTATCGTCGAGACAAGCCACGGCCCGCTTCGCATCATCGTCACTCACCTCGAATTCTATTCGCTGAAGCAGCGCCTTGCGCAGGTCGCCGAACTGCGACGCTTGCAATTGGAAGCCGCCGACCACGCGGCGCATCCGGCGCCGGCCGAAAACGCAACCGGCCCGTTCGCCGCAACGTCGCGCCCTGTCAGCGCCATTGTTTGCGGCGACTTCAACAGCGAATTCGACTCCGAGGCGTACCGGGCGTTTGTCGCGCCACTGGCTGGCGCCCCCGGCTTCATCGACGCCTGGACGACGCTGCACCACGGCGCCACGCCACCCATGACGGCCGGCGTCTACGACAAGGCGCAGTGGAGTTCGGGGCCCATCGCGTGCGATTTCGTGTTCGTCACCGAAGATCTGCGCGAGCGGCTGAGAAGGTGCGAGATCGACGGTACCACGCAGGCATCCGATCACCAGCCGATCGTGCTCGCGCTCGATTGAACGCGAACGGCGGCGGATCGAAACGTTTTCAGCGCGAATCCGCTCCGGCAACGGCCGGCTCGGAGAAGGCGGCGAGATACTCGGCCCAGTGCGGCGCACTTTCTTGGGCGAGCGATTGCTTCACGAATGCGATTTCGTCGGCGTACTCATCGGCGGAAAACGCCCCGCGCATGAATTGAAAGCGGCAGTAAAGCAAGTAGGTGTTGACGACGTCCGTCTCGCAATAATGACGGATCTCGTCGATGCGGCCTTCGCGGAAGGCAGCCCACACCTGGCCCCCATCCATGC
>JBQCDS010000598.1:0-6226 GCA_051961035.1 Trinickia sp.
AGCATTCACGCGCAGCTGGCGTCAAGCCCCCACGTCGTTGAGTCTGCCCGCCGAACGTCTGTGGGCGAGCGCACTGCAATTAGGTCTTTCTCCCCGTCCAACTCCGATGGCCGTCGACCGCGCGCGGTGCGACACATGCTCCTTATGCATCTCGGCGCCCTGCACGCGCGGCGCCAAGCGCGACGTGGTAGACGCCATACTCAGCCCGCTGGCCGACGCGCCGAATTTTTTTCTTCTAACCGGCGTAAAGGCCGTCGCACTGTCGCAGGAGAAGCGAAGCCGTGTCGACGCTCTGCAATGCATAGACGCCATGACCGGGCTGCATCGGACCATCCGGGCGCAGCGCTTCGTCCTCGCGTGTAACGCGATTCAGACGGCCGCGTTGTTGCTGCGCTCCGTTACGTCCTATGCACCGGAGGGTCTCGGAAATGAGCATAATCTGGTAGGCCGAGGGCTCTGCATGAAGTTAAGCGAATATTCGCAGGGCGTTGTGAAAGCGGATCGAGAAGAAATCGCAGCGCACCATGTTGGCTATAGGGGGCCGTTTTCGACCGTCTGCGTGATGGACCATTACCTGGATGAACGATGTCCGACCGGCGTTGGCGGACTCATATACGAAGCCAAACACGATGATTGGCGACAATTGCAAGTCAACGGCCTAGTGCTGCGAGTTGAAACGATTCTTGCCGATCATCCGGCTTTCCACAATCGCATTCGCCTCTCGTCGAACACAGACCGTTGGGGCCTGCCACAGATCATGATCGACTACACAACGGATCCACGGGATACAGCGCGGCTTGCTTATATGGTGCAACGCTCAACCGACTGGTTGCACGCTGCTGGCGCGAGCGATATCCGGTGTGAATCCTCGAACTTCGCCATGGGCAGCACTCATTTGCACGGCACCTGCCGTGCGGGCGGCGATGCGCGCACATCCGTCGTGAATGCGAATGGCAGAATCCATTCGCTCGATAACGTCTACGTTGCCGACGGTAGCTACATGCCCTATCCCGGTGGACTTAACCCCACATTAACGATCCAGGCGAATGCGCTCCGGATTGCGCGCCTGATCGCCCAAGAGGCGGTGAGTCAAGCAAGCGCCGCGTTCGCGCCTCAGCCAGCTTTACGTTAATTACTAACCGTCAATCGGCCACCGTTATGACGCCCACCTTCATTCGCCAACTCATCATCCACACGATCGGCAACGTGACCGGCAAAGTCCCGGCCGATATCGTTGCCCTCGACCGGGTCGAATTGAGCACCCGCGACTGGGAGCAAGTCTTCAGCCGGCTCGAAGCCTCACTCGACATCGATACGGAGATGCTGTTATCTCGCGAGCGAACAATCTGCCTGGATTGTTTGACACGTGCGCTTCAAGCCAAGCTCGCTGGCGATGTCATCGACTAATGAGTGCGACCGCATTCGAATCAGCCGACTATGGGCCGTTAGAACGCCGTCGAGATCGTGTTCACCGTATAGATCGATCGGAATGAAAGTTCTAAAACTGACCCCGTTTTTTCATCATCCGGACGTTGTATCGTGGCCAATGGAATACGACTCTGTCGGCGGCATGCAAGTGCAAACGTGGCGTCAAGCCGTCCTGCTTGCGGAAGTCGGCATTCATCAACACGTTATGACGATCGGCTTCCCCGGGCTGCCCAAACTGAGGCAACTGCAGCCGCTTCTCTGGGTCGAGCGGATGACGGTGCCCATGCCCCGGATCCGCTCCGAGTTTAGCGGCCTCGTCGGGCTGACGCAGTCCTGGGCAGCGGCGACGCTGGGCGCGCTGCTCCGCCGCATGCGCAAGCTGGACTTCGACGTGGTCCACGCTCACTTAGATGGACAGATTCCCGCGTTGCTCGTCGCCTGGCTCGCTCCTCGATTATTGCGGCGCCCGCTGATCGTAACCGTGCATTGCTCGCGTCTTGCCGTCTATACCCCAACTTCATTGATGGATAGGCTTCAACATCGGTTCGCGCGTTGGCTGGAGCGGCGGACCATCGGTAAAGCGTTTGCGATCGTGGCGTTGACCCAACGCACCGGTGATCTGCTTGCGCGCGATGCTCGGCACGTCGAGATCATCCCCGATGTCGTCGATACCGCTCAGTTCGCGCCGCCGCCGCCCAAAGCCGTGGCCGCATTCCGCGAGCGTCACGGCCTCCGGGGGCGAACCGTGGGTTTTGTCGGCAGAATCGCGAGGGAAAAGGGGTGGACGCATCTCATTCCCC
Source organism: Trinickia sp. (assembly GCA_051961035.1). GTDB lineage: Bacteria > Pseudomonadota > Gammaproteobacteria > Burkholderiales > Burkholderiaceae > Trinickia. Next base: position 2,229 of record JBQCDS010000598.1, read on the forward strand.
TTGCCACAGCTCTGCACGAGCAAGGCTGCGAGTTGCTAATCGTCGGGGACGGAACACACGGGGATCGTCTGCGGCGCTCGATCGATGCGGCGGGCCTAGGCGACACCATAACGGTTACGGGCTTTATCCCCAATCACGAGGTGCCGCTGGCGATGGCGGCATGCAACGTGATTGTGATGCCATCGGTATATGAAGAGTTCGGTGGCGCGAGCATCGAAGCGCTGGCCATTGGTGTACCGGTGGTGGCCTTTGCCGTCGGCGGCCTCCAGGAGATTCTGCGCAACGTCACTCCGCAACTACTCGTCCCGCCCGGAGACACGCGCGCGCTCATCTCGAGAGTCAAGGAGGTGCTGGCCGGACACCATGCCGAGACAGCCCACCCCGATCAGTTGCGAGCGTATGTCGAGGCGCGCTATACGCCGTCTGCGATGCGCGAGCGCACAGTGGAACTCTACCGCTCAGCGCGCGCGAACGCGGTGAACGGGACCACGGTATAGCCAGCGGGGCGCAGATCTCGCGCGGCATCGCGACATGAGATCTACCTTCAGACGTGCCAGCTACCCAAGAGGAGCCATCGATGTCACTAATTCATCTTCCCAGCAGTGTTTCCGCAACGGACGTCGAGCGTTGCCTGCGCGAGCACGGATATGCCATCATCGACAAACTCGTCCCCGCAGTCACCATGGATCGAATTGCGGAGGAGCTCGAGGTTTATACCGCCGCCGCGCCGTTCGGGCCAGACGGCATTCTCGGCAGGCGCACCAAACGCACCGGGGGCTTGATCGCCAGATCGCCGACTGCGCGCGAGCTGATAATTCACACCACCGTCTTAGAAACAGTCCGGCACTTTTTATCGCACGCCACCACCTTCCAGCTTCACTGCACTCAAGTGGTGTCGATCCATCCTGGTGCCAAGGCGCAAACGCTGCATCAGGACGAGGTGGCCTGGGACATGTTTCCCTTCCCGCTCGATTTCCACGCGCAGTGCAATACGCTCTGGGCCATGACAGATTACACCGAGGACATGGGCGCCACGCGGGTCGTGCCGGGCAGTCATCGCGCGAAACGAGGTATTGAATTCGAGATCGCAGACAGCTTGCCTGCGGAAATGGAAAAGGGCTCTGTGCTGATCTACGACGGGAAGGTCTACCACGGCGGCGGTGCGAACTGCTCGGACCGAGTCCGGTCGGCTATCAATCTCACCTACGCCCTCGGCTGGCTGCGGCAAGAGGAGAATCAGTTTCTCTCGTGTCCGTTGGAAATTGCCCGCACGTTGCCGGACGAGTTGCTGCGCCTAATGGGCTATCAGTGCGGCGCGTTTGCGTTGGGTTATGTTCATGCGTTCGAGGATCCGATGACGGTCCTCGGGCGATGTCAGCCTGGCAAGGTCGTCGGTGCGAAGCTGATGCTGGACGCTGAGCAGAACGAGGCTCGCCGATCGTTTCTACGCGAGGCCGAATTGGGCTGACAGTGGTCACGCACGGGTGATCGGAATGTCGGCGAGATAGCTTGGGCACATCGGTGAAATCGACCGATGGCGATTGCGACACGCCGACGCGCCCCCAAGGACTGAATCAGCCCTTTTAATCGTCATCAAACTTGACGGATGTCACCCCCACCATCGCACCGCCTGAAACAGCAAAAAGGTAACGCCGAAAACCATAGACCGAGCGTGGCCCGGGTCCATGCGCCCCCAATAATTTAACAAGGCTCTTTGCCTCATTCAGGCTCGTGGGAACGCGTGGCGTTCGCCGCGCCATTCATTCAGTGCGGCCGCCGCTCGGTCATGTCGCAACGCTTCTGCTCGGCGCCTTAGGGGCTGGTCGCCAATTCGGCGTTCGGCTAAAGGGTCGATCGCATGCCGCTCAAGCCCTCGCTCTCGCTTCATTCCCCCGCGCCCGAGGATCGCGCAATCGCGCTCTGCTATATTGTCCCCATCCCTTTCATAGCCACTTCGCAACGACGCGTGGAACAAATTCCCTTGTGGGCGCAAATCGGCGCCGTTTTCGTCCTGCTTCTTTTCTCGGGCTTTTTCTCGATTTCGGAAACAGCGATGATGGCGATCAATCGCCACCGGTTGAGGTACCTCGCCAGCAAAGGCGCGTTCGGCGCCAAGACGACCCAGAGCCTGCTCGCGCGTACGGATCAACTGCTCGGCGTCGTGCTCATCGGCAATAATCTGCTGAACACGATCATCCCCGTACTCACGACGTCGATCGCACTGCGCACGTTCGGACGCGATAACCTCGTCCTTTCGATCGCCACGGGTATCGTCGCCTTCCTCATCATCGTGTTCGCGGAAATCACGCCGAAGATCGTCGGCGCCACGTATCCGGAAAAAATCGCGCTGCCCGCCAGCTTCGTCATCGCGCCGCTGACGCGCGTGCTCAAGCCGATCGTGTGGATCGTGAACTTGTTCTCGAACGCGATCTTGCTCGTGCTCCACATCAATACGAAGGGCGGCCGCGAGCAGCGGCTCACCACCGAGGAGCTGCGCGCGATCGTGCTCGAATCGGGCAGTTTCATGCCGACCAAGCACCGCAGCATCTTGCTGAACCTCTTCGATCTCGAAAACATTTCGGTCGAGGATGTCATGATCCCGCGCCGCCGGATCGAATCGCTCGATCTCGATGCACCCGTCGAAGACATCCTGCATCAGCTCGAAACCTGTTACCACAACAAGCTGATTGTCTATCAGGGCGACATCGATCGCGTGGTAGGGGTGCTGCATGTCCGCAAGACCCTGGCTACGCTGCACAACCAGGAATTCACGCGGGAGACGCTACGCGAGCTGCTGACCGATCCGTACTTCGTGCCGTCGGGCACGCCCGTCTTTCAGCAATTGCAATACTTTCAGGAAACGCGGCATCGCACGGCGCTCGTGGTCAACGAGTACGGCGAACTCGAGGGGTTGGTGACGCCCGAGGACATCATCGAGGAATTGATCGGCGAGTTCACCACGTCGATTCCGCGCGGCGCCAGCACGCGCAAGGGCTGGACCGAGAGCGGGGAATGCATCGTCGCCGGCAGCATGCCGCTGCGCGAACTGAACCGCTGGCTGCAACTCACCCTGCCCACCGACGGCCCCAAAACACTGAATGGGCTCATCCTCGAGACGCTGGAAGAGATCCCCGAAGGGGACGTCTGTCTGCAAATCGGCGACGTGCAGCTCGAAGTGCTGCAAAGCGACGATCAGGCCGTGCGCACCGTGAAGCTGTTCAAGCCGCGTGCGCGCCCGGCGGCGAAGCCGGCTCGCACGTAACGGCCTCGCGTCGATCGTATTGGCTGCCCGGCCGAATGGCGCGCCCGGCAGGCGCGCGCGATGATCGCCTCATCGCGTTTCACGACGGCGCAAAAGCCGCTCATCGATGCCTGCTCCTTCATCGTTTCCTCCGCGTGGCGAAGCTGCTTTGCCTGACGACGGTCCCGCCGCTCGGCTCTTGGCCGCCACGCTCGATCTCGCGATCGCGCGCGGCGCCTCGGACATCCACATCGAACCCACGGAACGAGCGTGGCGCATTCGCTTACGGGTGGACGGCGTGCTGCACGAGATGCCGAGCCCTGCCCCGCACCTGCGCGACGCCTTCGTCACGCGCGTGAAGGTGCTTGCACGCCTGGACATCGCCGAGCGGCGTGTGCCGCAAGACGGGCGCCTGCGGCTTGCCGTTGCACCCGGCAAAGTCGAAGACTACCGCGTGAACGCGCTGCCAACCGTCCACGGAGAAAAGCTGGCGCTGCGCCGCCTGGAGGCGTTGCCGGCGGATTTGTCGCTTGCCTCGCTCGGATTCGACGCGCGCCAGTGCGCGCTCGTCGAAGCGGCCATTCGCGCGCCGCATGGGCTCGTGCTCGTCACGGGGCCCACGGGCAGCGGCAAGACGCTTTCGCTCTATGCGTTCTTGCAAATGCTGAACGATCCTTCGCGCAACATTTGCACGGTCGAGGATCCCGCTGAGATTCAGCTTGCCGGCATCAATCAGGTCAATGTCCGCGAGAAAACC
>JBQCDS010000599.1:0-3777 GCA_051961035.1 Trinickia sp.
TATGGGTGAACACCGGGTAGCTTTGCGTCACATAATCGGGCGGGAACGGTCCATAGGGCCCCCACGGGCCGATCGGCCGCCAAAAGGGGCCGGGCCATGGATTTCCGTAGAACACCGGCTGAGTCACGGTAACGGTATCGCCCTGAATCGAATAAGTCAGGCCGACGAGATAATGCGCGTCCCCGCTCGGCACTTGCCGGAAGGCGTAGGCGTCCAATTCGTTCGCGACAAGCTGTTCGTAGGTCGCCTGTTCGATGCTGTTTTGCTGCGCGCTGGTACGGGTGAACGCATAGGTGCGCGTTGCATCGCTGCCGCTCCAATTCGAGAAAGCCGTCACCTGCGTTGACACGTAAGTCGTGCAGCCCGAGAGCAGTACCGTCGTCACCGCGAGCGCCGGCACGACGGCCCGCCAAAGTCGCTTCCATTTCATCTTGTTGTCCTCGCCTATCCCATCAAGTCCGCGCAGGCCTTGCGCGACTGACCGATGATACCGCCGACACCGCCCCACCATCCAAAGCCACGCCGCGTTTCGGCATGCAAGCGCACGCCTTTGTACAATGGACGACTAGGTTCGCGTCGGGCCCTTACCGGGGCACGCGAGTCAAAACCGGTTTCACTCATCCCTCCGCCATGTCCGATACCGTCAATCCCGCTGTGATCCGCCGGGCCGACTACGCAGCGCCCGCCTTCCTCATCGATTCCGTCGCACTGGAATTCGATCTCGCACCCGAGCGCACGCTCGTCAAGAACACGATGCGAGTGCGCCGCAATCCCGAGGCCGGGGCGGCCGACGCCGCAGGCGCGCGCCTCGAGTTGATGGGCGAGGCGCTCGAATTCATCGGCGCCGCAATCGACGGCCAAGCGTTGCCAGAGAGCGCCGTGCGCGCGCACGAGCACGGCTTGACGATCGAAGCCGTACCGCAGGCCTTCACGCTCACGATCCACAGTGCGTGCAATCCCGCCGCGAATACGACGCTGTCGGGCCTGTATGTATCGAGCGGCAACTTCTTCACGCAGTGCGAAGCCGAGGGCTTTCGCCGTATCACTTATTTCCTCGATCGCCCCGACGTCATGGCGACCTACACGGTCACGCTGCGCGCCGAAAAAACCGCGTACCCGGTGCTGCTCTCGAACGGCAATCTGATCGAAGAAGGCGATCTACCCGACGGCCGTCACTTCGCGAAGTGGGAAGATCCGTTCAAGAAACCGAGCTATCTCTTCGCGCTCGTCGCGGGCAAGCTCGTTTCGCTCGAAGAGCGAATCCGCTCGGGCTCGGGTAAGGAAAAACTGCTTCAAGTGTGGGTCGAGCCGCAAGATCTAGACAAAACGCGGCATGCGATGAATTCGCTGATTCACTCCATCCGTTGGGACGAAGAGCGCTTCGGCCTCGAACTCGATCTCGATCGCTTCATGATCGTCGCCGTGAGCGACTTCAACATGGGCGCGATGGAAAACAAAGGGCTGAACATCTTCAACACGAAGTATGTGCTCGCGAATCCCGAAACGGCCACGGATACCGACTTCGGCAACATCGAGGCAGTCGTCGGCCACGAATACTTTCACAACTGGACCGGCAACCGCGTGACCTGCCGCGACTGGTTCCAGCTCAGTCTGAAGGAAGGGCTGACCGTCTTCCGCGATCAAGAGTTCTCGGCCGACATGCAAGGCGGCGCGACCGATGAAGCGGCGCGCGCGGTCAAGCGAATCGAAGACGTGCGCGTACTGCGACAGATGCAGTTCGCCGAGGATGCGGGCCCGATGGCGCATCCCGTGCGACCCGAGAGCTACGTGGAGATCAACAACTTTTACACCATGACCGTGTACGAGAAAGGCGCGGAAGTGGTGCGGATGTACCAGACGCTCTTCGGTCGCGAAGGCTTTCGGCGCGGCATGGATCTGTACTTCAAGCGACACGACGGGCAAGCGGTCACGTGCGACGACTTCCGCCATGCGATGGCCGATGCGAATGGCCGCGACTTGACGCAATTCGAGCGCTGGTACAGCCAAGCGGGAACACCGCGCGTGTCCGTGCGCACGACCTACGACGAGAAAGCGCAGCGCTATCGCGTGACGCTCGCGCAAGGCTACGGCGAGGCGTCGAAAGCAGCGCGAGAAACGCAAAAAGGCCCGCTCCTCATTCCGTTCGCGATCGGCCTCATCGGCGGCAACGGCGAGGACATCGCGCTGCGCCTCGAAGGGGAAGCGCAAGCAGCGGGCACGACGCGCGTGATCGAATTGACCGAGCAAGAGCAGACCTTCACGTTCGTCGACGTGAACGAAGCGCCGCTGCCCTCGCTGCTGCGCAACTTTTCGGCGCCCGTGATCGTCGAGTACGACTACACGAACGACGAGCTCGCATTCCTGTTCGCGCACGACAGCGATCCGTTCAACCGCTGGGAAGCCGGCCAGCGGTTGGCCACGCGCGAGTTGCTGGCGCTGGCCGCGCGCGCGCAAGCCGGCGAGCCGCTTGCGCTCGACGATTCCACCGTCGCCGCCTTCGCCCGCGTGCTGACCGACGAAACGCTCTCGCCCGCCTTCCGCGAGCTGGCCATGATGCTGCCGTCCGAATCGTATTTGGCCGAGCAAATGGCCGAGGCGGATCCGGCTGCGGTGCATGCCGCGCGTCAGTTCGCGCGCAAGCGCCTAGCGAACGCGCTCGAGCGCGACTGGCTCGCGATCTACGAAGGGCATGCGACGCCCGGCGCCTACGAGCCCACGCCGCAAGCGGCCGGTCATCGCGCCCTGAAGAATCTCGCGCTCGCTTACCTGGCCGAAGCCGACAATCCGGCCGAAGCGATCCGTCTTGCCACGAAGCAATACGAGAGCGCGAACAACATGACCGATCGCGCGGCCGCGCTCGCTGCCCTGCTGTCGGCGTCCGCCTCGGCCGGGGCCGACGTGGCCGAGCCCGCGCTCGTCGATTTTTATCGCCGCTTCGAGCAAGAGCCGCTGGTCGTCGACAAGTGGTTCGCGCTGCAAGCCACGCAGCGAGGCACACGCGAGCGGCCGGTCATCGACATCGTGCGCAAGCTCATGGCGCATCCCGCCTTCACGCTGCGCAACCCGAATCGCGCGCGCTCGTTGATCTTCAGCTTCTGCGCGGCCAACCCGGCGCAGTTTCATTGCGCCGACGGCTCGGGTTACGCGTTCTGGGCCGAGCAGGTGGTCGCGCTCGACGCGCTCAACCCGCAAGTGGCCGCGCGGCTCGCGCGCTCGTTGGAATTGTGGCGCCGCTACACGCCCGCGTTGCGCGAGCGGATGCGCGAAGCGCTCGAACGCGTGGCCGGACAGGTGAAGTCGCGCGACGTGCGCGAGATCGTCGAAAAAGCGCTGGCGTAGAACGAAACGTGACAGCCCTGCTCGTACGGTAAACCCTTCCTGAGCAGATGCAGCAGCAAAGAGCGGGGCTGATCAAGTGCCGCTCTTTTTTTGCGCACGACTTGCCGTGCTTGCGGCAACCGGCGGCAGCAGACGATGGCCGATGGCCGATGGCGCCTGACATCCGGCGCGCGGATACGTACAAAAACGCGAAGGCTCGTCCCGGCCGGCGGGTAAAATCGTCGCATTCCCATTCCCATGCTTTGGAGCACCGCAATGTCCTTGCAACGTCGCACCACTTTGACGAAGTACCTCATCGAGCAGCAACGAGAGACGAACAACCTGCCAGCCGACTTGCGCCTGTTGATCGAAGTCGTCGCGCGCGCTTGCAAGCTCATCAGCTATCACGTGAGCAAGGGCGCGCTCGGCGAAGCGCTCGGCACCGCGGGCACCGAGAAC
>JBQCDS010000600.1:0-3478 GCA_051961035.1 Trinickia sp.
CTCAAGGCCATTTCGAGCCAGCTGCCGGTCACGGCTTACTTCGACGAAGCGCTCCTCGCGCGAGAAATCGAAACACTTTTCAAGAAGGGTCCTCGCTACGTCGGGCATGAATTGATGGTGCCCGAGGTGGGGAATTATTTCGCTCTTCCCAGCGAGAACGAAGGGCGCGTGCTCGTGCGCAACTCGCGTTCACAGGTGGAGCTGCTGTCGAACGTCTGTCGACATCGCCAGGCGATCATGCTGAACGGGCGCGGCCACGCCGAAAACATCGTTTGTCCGCTGCATCGCTGGACGTACAACCTCGATGGCGAATTGCTCGGTGCGCCGCATTTCGCCGACAACCCGTGCTTGAACCTCGGCGCAACGCCGCTGCAGAACTGGCACGGCCTGCTGTTCGAAACGCAGGGTCGCAACGTCGCGCAGGATTTGGCCAAGCTCGGCACGCAGCATCACTTCGACTTCTCGAGCTACATGTTCGATCACGTCGAAGTGCACGAGTGCAATTACAACTGGAAGTCGTTCATCGAGGTCTACCTCGAGGATTACCACGTCGTGCCGTTCCATCCGGGCCTTGGCAGCTTCGTCAATTGCGACGATCTGGCGTGGGAATTCGGCGATTGGTACAGCGTGCAGACAGTCGGTGTGCACAACGGCTTGGCCAAGGCCGGCAGCCCGATCTACCGGAAGTGGCACGACGAAGTACTGCGCATGCGCGGCGGCGAGCCGCCCGAGTACGGCGCGATTTGGATGGTCTACTATCCGGGGCTCATGATCGAGTGGTACCCGCATGTACTCGTCGTCTCGTGGCTCATCCCACGCGGCCCGCGCAAAACGACGAACATCGTCGAGTTCTATTACCCCGAGGAAATCGCGCTATTCGAGCGTGAATTCATCGAGGCCGCGCGCGCCGCCTATATGGAAACCGCGCGCGAGGACGACGAAATCGCCGAACGCATGGACGCCGGCCGTCTCGCGCTGCTCGAGCGCGGCGAATCGCAGGTCGGGCCGTACCAGAGCCCGATGGAAGACGGGATGCAACATTTCCACGAGTTTCTGCGGCGCGAACTCGGCGAGATCTGACAGCGATCGATGCGAGAAGCCCCGGTCACAAGACGGGCAAGATGGCGAAAATGCCTCTTGCCCGTCTTTTTGTTTAGACTGCAAACATTCGCCGTCCACGCGCGAGTTCACTCGCCAACGAGGAGTCCATCATGCCGCACACGCACTACACCACGCTGATCTCGGCCGAGAACTTGGCCGAGCGCTTGTTCAACGCGCCGGGCAGCGTGCTCGTCTTCGATTGCAGTTTCGACCTCGCGGCTCCCGATGCGGGCGAGAAGGCCTATGCGGCAGGCCATCTTCCCGGTGCCCGTTACCTGCACCTCGACCGCGATCTGTCAGGCGCCAAAACCGGCAAGAACGGGCGGCACCCGCTACCTGAGCGCGATGCGCTCGTCGCGACGCTCGCGGCGCATGGCCTGAAACAGGGGCAACAGGTTGTCGCCTACGATGCGCAAGGCGGCGCCTATGCCGCGCGGCTGTGGTGGCTATTGCGCTGGCTCGGACACGATTCGGTGGCCGTGCTCGATGGCGGGCTGCAAGCGTGGCAAGCCGCCGGGCAAAAGCTCGAGACGGCCGCGCCTCCCGCGCCGGCGCAGGGCGACTTCAAGGCCGGGGCACCGCTTGCCGTGACCGTCGACGCCGCGCATTTGCTGGCGAATATGAAATCGGGCGAACAGCTCGTGATCGATGCGCGCTCCGCCGATCGCTATCGCGGTGAAAACGAGACGATCGACCCTGTGGGTGGTCATATCCCCGGCGCGCGAAACCGCTTCTTTAAGGACAACCTCACCGCCGACGGCCGTTTTAAATCGGCGCACTCGCTACGCGACGAGTTCAGCGCGATCGTCGGGCAGAAACAGCCCGAGCACGTCGTGCTGCAATGCGGCTCGGGCGTGACGGCTTGCCACAACGCGCTCGCAATGGAGGTGGCCGGCCTTCACGGCTCCGCGCTGTATGCCGGCTCATGGAGCGAGTGGTGCGCCGATCCATCGCGGCCCGTCGTTACCGGACCGAACCCATAACGGCTAGCCGCCCGGCGAATCCTTGAGGAACCTCGCGCTGGCGGAGGAACTCCGGACGATCGACGATTGCGTGCCGAACACGCCATTCTTGACTCCGTTGCCGGGCGCGCTGAGGTTGCGAATGTCGACGGCGGAGCCCATCGGTAGATTGACCTCCCATCGCCCCAACGGCGTCACGGTAATCACGTTGCCGACGAACGCCGATGCGCTTCCATAGTAGAGCGCGATGCCGGCCGCATTATGCTGCGTGCGAAGCGTGCGGATCGTCACGATGTCGGCTGGCGAGCGCTGCAACAAACGCCGAGGCAGCCGTGCCCCGGTCGACGTCTCTCCATCGAGGACGTGCAGGAACTCCGGCTGTCCAGCCACTTTCAGCCATTTGACGACGACTTTCGTCCCTCTCAGCACCCATCTGGGCCAAGCTGTGCCAAGCGGCGTGAGGGTTGTCGGGCGATCGGGATTGAGCGACGTACTCGCGCTACTCGTGCAATAGCCGAGTGCGTTGTTGCCGGTCTTGCCGTCAGGCAGCGAAACCATATGGGTCGCGAGGGGGGGATGGCTCATGGTATCGGTGAAGCGGGCGGCCGCCGTTTGGCGCCGCCCCGCGCTTGACTAAAACCGAAGAGCCTAGGCGGTCAAGACCGGCCCCATAAGCGGCGGCGCGCGAATTCAGACCGAAAGAACACCAGACCTCACGTGCGGCGCCCCCGCGAACCGCACCGTGTCGCGACCATTGACTAGTGCAGTTTTACACGCGGCAATGTCGTTCGCCTCAGCCAATGCGCGACCGTGTCGAGCATCATCCGCGGATACCCATGCAATGCGGCGACATGCAGCCGATAAAGCGACATGTACATGAAGCGGGCAAATAGCCCTTCCACCAGCATGCTGCCGCCGATGACGCCGCCCATGAGATTGCCCACCGCGCTGAAATGGCCCAGCGACACCAGGGAGCCAAAATCGCGATAGGTGAACTCGGGCAACGGCTTGCCTTCGAGCCGTTTCGAGAGCGCCCTCAACAAAAAGCTCGCTTGCTGATGCGCCGCCTGTGCGCGCGGCGGAACGTTGCGTTCGTTGCCGGGCCAAGGGCAAGCCGCGCAATCGCCGAGCGCGAAAATGTCGTCGTCCGCCTCCGTTTGCAGCGTGCGACGCACGCACAGTTGGCCAAGACGATTGACGCTGAGCCCGTCGAGCTGGCCGAGCACAGGCGGCGCCTTGATGCCGGCCGCCCACACCGTCAGATCGGCGCGCACGATTTTGCCGCTTGCCGTGCGCACGATGCCCGGCTCGACTTCGGCGACTGTCTCGCCGATCATCAGCTTCACGCCGAGCTTGCGCAGAAGCTCGGCCGTCGCGCTCGATACGCGCTCCTGCAACGCCGGTAAAATGCGCGG
>JBQCDS010000601.1:0-2712 GCA_051961035.1 Trinickia sp.
GAAGGGCAGTGCACCGCGCGGTGCGGCGCTGCGGCATCGTGCCGAAGCGGGTCAATGCCTGCTCCCACGCCGGCGCCGCTGTGCCGCTCGCTATAAGGGGTTCGGCGATATCGCTGCGCACTTCCGTGCTCGACGCGTCGCATTTGTTACGACGATTCGATTAAAATCGCCTCCCAATAAAACACAAAATTGTCTGAGAGGGCCGATTCCAATGGGATCTCGCACGCTATTCGACGCCGTTTATGCCGGCGGCGGCCAACATGGGCGTCTGATACGACTGGATACGCCGCTGGGCGACGATTGGCTGCTGCCGTTGTTTGCTAAAGGCGTGTCGCGGCTGGGTCGAGACTATGAATTCGTTGTCGAAGCCGCTTCGATCATAGGCCGTGAAATCGATTTGCAAGCTTTGATCGCCCAGCCCGTCACGCTATGGATGCAGCAGACGGATGGCAACTATTTGCCGCATCATGGCTATGTTCACGCGTTCACGCGATTGGGGAGCGACGGCTATTTGTCGTTTTATCAATTACGCTTTTCGTCGTGGATGTGTTTTTTGCCGCTACGCCGCGACATGCGCGATTGGCAAGAGCAGACGGGCGAGCAGATCGTAGCTGATGTCTTCGACCAGCATCCGCAGGCGCAAGGGGCGTATCGATTTGAATTGCACGAGGCGATGCCAAGGTATTCGAATCGCGTGCAATGGGAGGACGACTGGAATTTCGTCCATCGAAACTTGGAGGAAGCGGGTGTTTTCGGGCGCTTCGAGCAGGCGCCCGATGGCAAGTCGCATACGCTCGTGCTGATGGACGATCTGTACTTCGTTCCCGAACTCGAACAGAAGACGGTGCGTTTTATTCGGACGGGCTTGCGCGAGGAAGTCGACGGCTTTACGCAGTGGAAAGAGCAGCAGCATATTCAAAGCGCGACGCTGAGCACGCGAACATTCGATTACAAGCGCCCCGATCTGCCGAAACAGGTGAACGGCGCGGTGAGTTCGGCCGATGCTGCGCCTGTGCAAGGCGAGGTGTACGACTACACCGGCGCCTATACGTGGGGAGAGCGCGAACGCGGCGAGCAGCAGTCGAGCGTGCGGGTGCAAGCGTGGGAATCGCGGATGAAGCGGTTTCGCGGCATCGGCAGCTTGCGTTCGGCCGCGCCGGGGCAATGGTTCACGCTCGTCGGCCATCCCGTCCATGACAAGGAGTCCGAGCAAGATCGGCAGTTCGCGATTCTCGAAACGACATGGACCATCCGAAACAACCTTCCGGGCATGGATGACATCGCGCCTTATCCGGAAAGTTTGCAATCCGACATTGGCCGCGCCGCGCGTGCGGATGCGGGAGGCGTGAAGGTTCGGCATCTGGATGGAAGCGAAGGATTTTTCCAGGTAGAGATCGAAGCACAGCGACGCCGCACGCCATTTCGCACTTCGTTCGATCATCACAAGCCCGTCATGCAATTGCAGACGGGCATCGTCGCCGGACCCGATAGCGAAGAGATCTATACCGATGCACTGAATCGCGTAAAGGTGTGGTTTCCGTGGAATCGACGCAATGCAGGCGACGAGGGCGCATCGGTTTGGGTTCGCTCCGCGTTTCCCGATGCCGGATCGACGCGTGGCGGTCACTTTCCACTTAGGAAGGGCGATGAAGTCATCGTCGGATTCATGGGCGGCGATTGCGATCGGCCGGTGATTCTGGGCCGCATGCATGGCGGATCGTCTCCGCCGGTATGGCATACGAACGGGCTGCTATCGGGGCTACGTTCCAAGGAATACGCGGGCAGCGGATTCAATCAGCTCGTCATGGACGATGCCACCGGACAAAACCGCGTCCATCTTTATTCGACGAGTGCCGATTCGCATCTGCACCTTGGGTACTTGATCGATCACACCGGCAATACGCGGGGGGCGTATCTCGGCAGCGGCTTCGATCTGAAGTCGGGGGCTTACGGCGCGATTCGAGCCGACCAAGGGCTTTATCTGTCGAGCCATCCTACTTCGCCGAAGCAACCCATGGACGCCCAGCCGGCGAGCGCCCAGCTCGGGAATGCGAAAAGCGTTGTAGAAGCGCTATCGGAGGCGAGTAGGACTCATCAAGCGGAAAGCTTGAAGGAGGGATACGACACGCTGAAGGCGTTCACCGATGCCACGCAAAGCAACGTGGCCGGCGATGTGTCGGGCGCGGGGCGAACGGCGGGCGGCGGCACGGGCAACGCAAATGGGTTTGCCGAGCCGATCATGCTGATGGCGAGCCCATCGGGGATTGCACTGTCGACGCAGCAATCCACGCAGATTGCGGCGGATCGGCACGTGAACATCGTCAGCGGCGCGAGCACGCACATGGCCAATGGCAAATCGTTGATTGCTTCGATCGGCGAAAAGCTCAGCTTGTTCGTGCAGAACGCCGGGATGAAATTGTTCGCGGCGAAAGGGATGGTCGAGGTTCAGGCCCATTCGGACGGGATCGAGTTGCAGGGGCATAAAGGCGTGAAGGTCATCTCGGTCACGGACGTCATCGAAATGGCCGGCAAGCGAGACGTGCTGCTGACGTCGGGCGGAGCGTATATCCGCATCAAGGACGGCAACATCGAAATGCATGCGCCTGGGACTGTCGATGTGAAGGGCGCTAAGCGCGTGTTTGCGGGGCCGGTTAGCGGGAACTACGAGATGCATGGGGTGGCGGGGCAAGGCGCGATGAAGCCGGGGCGATC
>JBQCDS010000602.1:0-6246 GCA_051961035.1 Trinickia sp.
TGTTGCCGACGGCTGGGCCAATCTGGTCGCCGGCAAGTCCGGGATCGCGACCATTACGAAGTTCGATGCCACGAACTTTTCGACGCGCTTCGCCGGCGAAGTGAAAGGCTTCGACGTCGAAGAGTACATGCCCGCGAAGGAAGCGCGCCACATGGATACGTTCATCCATTACGGCATGGCGGCGGGCATCCAGGCGATGCAAGACAGCGGGTTGGACGTCACCGATGCGATCGCCGAACGTTGCGGTGTGATCGTCGGTTCGGGCATCGGCGGCCTGCCGATGATCGAGCAGACGCAAACCGAACTGCTCAATCGCGGCCCGCGTCGCATTTCGCCGTTCTTCGTGCCTGCGTCGATCATCAACATGATTTCGGGCCATCTGTCGATGCGGTTCGGCATGAAGGGCCCGAATCTCGCGATCGTGACGGCTTGTACGACGGGCCTGCACTGCATCGGCGAGGCGTCGCGACACATCGAGTACAGCGACGCCGACGTCATGCTCGCGGGCGGCGCCGAGGCAACGGTGTCGCCGCTCGGCATCGGCGGGTTTGCGGCCGCGCGCGCGCTGTCGCAGCGTAACGACGATCCGGCCACGGCCAGCCGTCCCTGGGACACCGATCGCGACGGCTTCGTGCTGGGCGAGGGCGCGGGCGTCATGGTGCTCGAGGAATACGAGCACGCCAAGGCGCGCGGCGCGAAGATTTACGCGGAAGTGGGCGGCTATGGGATGAGCGCGGATGCTTATCACATGACGGCGCCGCTCGAGGACGGCGACGGTGCGCGCCGCTGCATGGTCGCTGCGCTGCGCAATGCTGGCATCAACGCCGACCAAGTCAACTACGTCAACGCACACGGCACCTCGACGCCGCTCGGCGATGTCGCGGAAACGACGGGCATCAAGCGCGCGCTGGGCGATCACGCGAAAAACGTCGTCGTGAACTCGACCAAATCGATGACGGGGCACTTGCTGGGCGGTTCGGGCGGTCTCGAGTCGGTGTTCACGGTGCTCGCCGTCCACCACCAAGTGTCGCCCCCGACCATCAACATCTTCAATCAAGATCCGCAATGCGACCTTGATTACTGCGCGAACGAGGCGCGGGAAATGAAGATCGATGTGGCGCTGAAGAACTCGTTCGGGTTCGGCGGCACCAACGGCACGCTCGTGTTCAAGCGCGTCTAAACGCGGGCGGGACCGTTGACGCAGGCCGACACCGAGCGTGATGGGCGAGCGCCGCGGCGCGTGACGCTGCGGCGCTCGCGAGCGGTGCGTCTCGCCGCTTGCGCGTTTGCGCTTGTCGGCGCGGCGGCCGTTCATGTCACGGCTGCGGCGCACCTTGCCGGAATCGAGGCGCTTTGGCTCGCGGCGGCTGTCCTGGCGGCGCTTGGCATCGCATTCGCGCGCTACGAGCGCCGGCAGCCGGCCTTTATCGAGTTGACCGTGGAGGGCGTAGCCGCCTTCGACTCGGCCGGGCGGCCCCTGTTTGCCGGGCGCATCGTCGGTTTCACGCGGTGGGCCGAGCGATTGCTTTTCTTCGCGATCGCCGGTGCGGACGAGCGCCGCAGAGCGACCTTGATCGTGTGCTCGGATTCGGTCGACGCCGCAGCGTTTCGGGCCTTGGCGGTGCGCGGCCGGCACGCCGCATATTAAGCAGCGAAGCAGGCGAAACATCGCGCGCTGCGCGGGCGCGACCGAACGCGCAGGCGCAAAGTTCCCGCTATTGACGGTCCGAAACTGTAACGGCCGTAACCGCGGTTACACATCCCGCATGGGCGTTGATAGGGACGCTACAATAGCCGACCGCTACGCATCCCCTCCAAACGGACTCCAACTGGTGAGTGACAAAGAAATCGACCAGGTACTGGTCGAACGCGTGCAGCAGGGCGACAAGGCCGCGTTCGAACTCCTGGTCTCGAAATATCATCGCAAGATCCTTCGGTTGATCTCGCGGCTCGTGCGCGACCCGGCCGAGGTCGAGGATGTGGCCCAAGACGCATTCATCAAGGCTTACCGGGCGCTGCCGCAGTTTCGCGGCGAATCGGCGTTCTACACCTGGCTGTACCGGATCGCCGTCAATACGGCCAAAAACTATCTCGCGACGCAAAGCCGGCGCGCCCCCACGTCGACCGAAGCAAACGCCGAAGAGGCGGAAACTTTCTCCGACGCCGATCAACTAAGGGATATCAACACGCCTGAGTCGTTGTTGATGAGCAAGCAGATCGCGCAGACGGTCAACGGCGCGATGGCGCTGTTGCCCGAGGAGTTGCGCGTGGCCATTACCCTCCGCGAAATCGAAGGGTTGAGCTACGAAGAGATCGCCGAAATGATGGATTGCCCCATCGGAACGGTTCGATCGCGTATATTTCGCGCGCGTGAGGCGATTGCGGCAAAATTGCGTCCGCTGCTCGATACGCCCGAAGGCAAGCGCTGGTAGCGCCGCCGGGCGGTGACGCGGCATGTTGCTCGGCAGAACATATTAAAACTGGGTCAAGTGGTGTCATTACGGGGTGTTTGTAAGATGGGGAGCGTCATGGGGTCGGTCTCGATACAACCGCAAGCAGGCTCGCGAGGCGAGCGTTTATCGGCATTCGTCGATGGGGAAGGGTTGGGCGGCCGCGAGTCGTCCGCCGAGCGGTTCGCTCAGGTGCTGGCGGAGTTCGACTACGTCGACCGCACCACATGGTCGGCCTACCATCTGATCGGCGATGCGCTGCGCTCCGATGACTTAGCCGTTCACCCCGGAAAGAGCGACGCTTTCCTCGCCGGCTTCGCCGCGCGGCTCGAAGCCGAACCGCATATTCTCGCTCCGGCCCGATCGTCCGCTTTGCGGCGGCGGGTGGTTCCGGCTGTCGCGGTGGCGGCCGCCGCGGCCATGCTGAGCTGGGTCGTCATTCCTCAGTGGCACGGCGCCGGCTCGCGGGGCGCGATACAAACGGCATCCATGAGCGACCGCGCCGATGGCGTGCAATCCGTCGCCATGACCAACGTGCCGGGCGCGCAAGAGGGCAACATCATCCGCGACGCACAGCTCGATCAGTATCTGGAAGCGCATCAGCAATTCGCCCAGCAGCCGATGTCCACTGGCACGATGCCGCTCATCCGCGCCGCTGTCCAGACTTCGCAAGGCCGATAACTCGATGCAGACGTTGCGCTCGATGCGCGTCGCCGCCCCGCGGCAATGGGCGGCGTGGCTGCTGTGCGCGGCCGCCATGTGTTCGATTTCCCCGCGTGCCGCATTCGCGCAAGCCGACGCTGCGGCCCGGCAGCAAGCGGTGCGCTGGCTCAATAAGATCCAAGACGCGGCGCGCCACGAAAATTACGAAGGGGTGTTCGTCTTTCAACACGGCAACTTCGTGCAGTCCTCGCGGATCGCGCACTACACCGTGCGCGGCGACGGCGAATTCGAATCGCTCGAAAGCCTCGACGGCCAGCCGCGCAAGCTGCTGCGCCACGACGACAACCTGTACACGTTCGTGCCGCAGCGGCGCCTGTGTGTCGTCGAAAAGCGGTTCAACAAGGATTCGTTCCCTGCGCTGATGAGCGAAAGCGGGGCCCAGGTGCTCTCGGTGTACGATCCGAAGATGCTCGGCGGCGACCGCGTCGCGGGGCTCGACGCGCAGGTGATCGAACTCGATCCGAAGGACGCCTACCGCTACGCTTATAAATTGTGGGCCGATGCGAAGACGGGCTTGCTGCTTCGGGTTCAGACGCTCGATGCGACGGGCGAAGTGCTCGCGCAAGTCGCATTCACGCAGGTGCGCGTGGGCGTGCCCCCGGAGAAAGCGCGCATCGCGGCCGACATGCGCAATACGAGTGGCTGGACCGTCGTGCGTCCGCCCGTGTCGACGGTCGACATGAAGGCGCAGGGTTGGCGCATCGCGCCCGACGTGCCGGGGTTTCACGAGATTCGCGAGCTGCGGCGCCTCATGGCGGCGCGCGATCCCAATGCGCCGCCGATTCCCGTCGATCAAGCCGTGTTCTCCGATGGGCTTTCCACGATCTCCGTATTCGTCGAGCCGGCGGAAGGCAATTCCCGTAAGGAAGGCGCCGGCAGTACGGGCGCCACGCATGTCCTTGTCACCCGTTATCGTGATTATTGGATAACGGCGCTTGGCGAAGTGCCGCAAGCGACGCTTCAGCGCTTCGTGTCTGCCATAGAATACAAGGCTACCCAGTAACGCTTCGGCTTCCCCTGTTATGACGAATCTTTCGGTGCGCAAATTTTTCGCAGCGGCCGCGGCCATGGCCTGCCTGTCGTTTGCGCCGCACGCGCAGTCGGCCATTCCGGCTGCGAACCTACCCGATTTCACGGATCTCGTCGACAAGGTCGGGCCGGCGGTCGTCAACATCCGCACGACCACGCGCGTGTCGAGTTCGGCTATCCAGCGCGGCACGCCGCCCGGCATGGGCGACGGCGACATGTCGGAATTCTTCCGACGCTTTTTCGGCATCCCGCTCCCGCAAACACCACGCGGAGACGAGCGCGGCGGCAGTCCCGATCAGTCCGACAACGGCGACGGCGAATCGAACAACGGCGTCGGCTCCGGCTTCGTCGTCTCGGCCGACGGCTACGTGATGACGAACGCACACGTGGTGGACGATGCCGACAACATCTACGTGACGCTCACCGACAAGCGCGAGTTCAAGGCTCGGCTCATCGGGGTCGACGATCGGACGGACATCGCCGTCGTCAAAATCGACGCATCGGGTTTGCCGACCGTCACGATCGGCGATTCGAACAAAGTCCGTGTGGGCGAGTGGGTTGTCGCGATCGGTTCGCCGTTCGGGCTGGACAACACGGTGACGGCCGGCATCGTGAGCGCGAAGGGACGCGAGACGGGCGATTATCTGCCGTTCATTCAGACGGACGCGGCCGTGAATCCCGGCAATTCGGGTGGGCCGCTCATCAATATGCAAGGCGAGGTGATCGGGATCAACTCGCAGATCTACAGCCGCACGGGCGGGTTCATGGGCATCGCATTCGCGATTCCGATCGACGAAGCGATGCGCGTAGCCAATGAGCTCGAGACGACGGGTAAGGTCGTGCGCGGCCGCATCGCCGTGTCGATCGGCGCGGTGACGAAGGATGTCGCCGATTCGCTCGGTTTGCCGCGCGCCGAAGGGGCGCTCGTCAGCAGCGTCGAGCCGGGCGGCCCCGCCGACAAAGCCGGCTTGCAGCCGGGCGACATCATCCTGAAGTTCAACGGTGCCGCCGTCGATATGGACACGGATCTGCCGCGCATGGTGGGCGACACGAAGCCGGGTTCTCACGCGACGGTGACCATCTGGCGCAAGGGTGTCTCGCGCGAGCTGCCGATCACGGTGGTGCAGACGCAGCCCGAGAAGACGGCGAAGGCCGATGAGCAGCAGGCGCCCCGCACGGCACCGCGCCCCGCGAATTCGCTCGGCGTGACGGTCTCGGACCTGTCGGCCGATCAGGTGAAGTCGCTCAAACTGCGCAGCGGCGGCGTGCAGGTGGAAGCCGTCGACGGGCCGGCGGCGCGTGTCGGCCTGCAAAAGGGCGACATCATCTTGCGCGTCGGCGATACCGACGTGACGAATGCAAAGCAGTTCGAGCAGATCGCGGCGCATCTCGACGGGAAAAAGACGGTGGCCGTGCTCGTGCGCCGTGGCGAGAACACGCAGTTCGTGCCGATCAAGCCGCGCGCCCCAGCGAAATGACTATCGCATCCGACGCGCCGCGGCTGACACTCTACTCGCGAACGTGGTGTCACCTGTGCGACGAGATGCGCGCCGAACTGGAGCCGCGGGCGCGCGCGTTCGGCTGGACGGTGGAGGTCGTCGACATCGACGCCGATCCCGCGCTCGTCGCGCTTTCCGACGAACTCGTGCCCGTGCTCGTGTGCAACGGCGTGCGGCTTTGCCACTATCGCCTCGATGTCCCACGCGTGCGGGCGGCGCTGGCGTCGCACGGCGCGTGAGTCCGTATTCGCCCCGCGCGCAACGCGGCGTCGCCCCCGTCGGATTGCGGGCCGCGCGCGGCCGGCGCTCGGAAATCCGCCGGGCGAAGGCCATTTCGGCTAAAATAGGCCGTTTTTTCACGTACTTACAAGGCGTGCTCCGCAATCTCCGAGCGCGCCTTTTTCGCTTGATCGGCCCTAATGGATCACATACGCAACTTTTCGATCATTGCTCACATCGACCATGGCAAGTCGACGCTCGCCGATCGCATCATTCAACTGTGCGGCGGCTTGTCCGACCGCGAAATGGAATCGCAGGTGCTCGAC
>JBQCDS010000603.1:0-5090 GCA_051961035.1 Trinickia sp.
CGCACCGGTCCACTTCAGCTTGCCGCCGAATAGGCGCTTCATGTCCTCGCTTGCTGCTTCATTTTTGTTGTCCCTCATTCGTTTGCAAACGGCTAAAGAAGAAAATGGCTTGCGAAACGTGCAATGCGCGCATCGAGCAGCGCGATCCTGATGGGTCAAGCACCGAGTTCCAATGAAACGAGGATAAGTTTTGAACCGGGTTCTTCTCGGCCGCGAAAGACTCAATAGGACCGGCGCGTGTGAAATGAATGCATTCTCGTCATGGCGATAAAAATCGCATTCGCGCATCGATCCCGGAGTTGCAACGAAGCGCCGACACGGCCGCGAATGTGGCGAACATCGCGAGCGGCGCCGCGAAGGCGGGATAGCGGCGCCCGAGGCCCCGCCACCCGCTTGCCAGGATCGGCGCTGAGCCGATCAAATCGATCAAACCAATCGAACGAACGCGATCCGTCAATCCCATGCCGCGTTCGTGTGTCTCGCAAACTTATTTCGTTACGATCGCCGCCGTCAAGCCGGCATTGATGGCAGGCAGCAGCAAGCTCAACACGCGGTTGAAGCGAACGAGCGGGCCGTTGTCGACATAAACGACGTCCTTCGGCTGCAAATGGAATTGATTCGCGAGCAACATCGACACAGGCGAGGCCGAATCCAAGTGATATACCTGTGGCTTTTTGTCCTTCTCCTGGCGAATCACATAGAGCTGCCGTGGGTTTGCCGTATTCTGATTGAGGAACCCGGCTTGGGCCAGCGCTTCGCTGAGCGTAAGCTTGCCATCGGTGGTGGGCGCAACCGCAGTCGGCTTATTCACTTCGCCCATGACGTAAGCCGTGTTTTCGTCGCGGCCGGTCACGCGCAGCATATCGCCCGGCTGCAGCATGATGTCTTGGGGATTCTTGTCGTTCTTGATCAGGAGCGTGAGGTCGATCGGATACGACGTGCCGTTGCGCGTCAGGGTCAGGTGCGAGCGGTCCGCATTCGGCGTAAAACCGCCGGCGCGATTGATCGCCTCCGTCAGCGTCATGGGAATGTCGTTGATCGTCTCCCCGCCCGGCGCGCGTACTTCGCCGTCCACATACACTTGCGAGGAGCGGTAGGACGCCACGCGCACGGTGATTTGCGGCTGGCGGAATACCTTGCTCAACTCGGAATCCAATCTACGTTGCAGTTCGTGGACCGACATGCCGGCCGCATGGATCGGCCTCGATACGTACGGGAATGTCAGATCGCCTTGGCCGTCGATCACGAAACCTTGCGTGGGGTCGCCCGGCTTGGAGTTTTGAACTTGCTGACCTTGCGCGGCGGCTAGCTCGGGGTGATCCCACACGGTGATCTGCAATACATCGCCGGGGCCGAGCTTGTAAGGCGCAGGCTTCGCAAACAGGTTCAACTGCTTGGCGAGTTCCATCTGACCTTCACCCGCGTTCAATTGTTTGATGAGGTTCAGATCGATCGTCTGGATGGGAATCTGCTCCGCCTGCTTCACGGTGCCGTCAGGGGCGACCGAAACGGGCACCGACGGCGGATACTGCATGTGCTGGCCTGGCACGATCGAACACGCCGCAAGCAGCGACGAAAGCACGGCGAGTGCCGTTTTGCAAGTTCCGGCCGCGCGGCCACGCGTTGAACCATGGGTCAGAGCAAGCTGTTGCAGCGTCATTTTCATTGTTTGGCACTCCATGCATCAATATGCGTTCGTGTGGCGCAGGCCCTTGAAGATCGTCGCGAGGATGATCCTCATATCGAGCCGGAACGACCAGTTGCGCAGGTAATAGAGATCGTGGGCAACGCGCTGCTCCATCTTCTCCACACGCTCCGTTTCACCACGAAAGCCGTTCACCTGCGCCCAGCCCGTGATGCCCGGTTTAATGCGGTACCGATGGATGTAGCCCTGAACGATCGGCTGATAAAGGTTGTCGTGCTCGATCGCATGTGGACGAGGCCCGACGACCGACATCTCGCCGCGCAGCACGTTGATGAATTGCGGTAGCTCATCTTGGCTGGTGCGACGAAGGAAAGCGCCCACGCGAGGCACGCGTGGGTCGCCTCGCTTGGCCTGTTCGAGTACGCCGGCCTTTTGCTCATGTACGCGCATCGAACGGAATTTGTAGATCGTGAAGACGCGGCCATCCACGCCTTTGCGTCGTTGTTTGAAAAAGACGGGCCCCGGCGAGCTGAGCTTCACAGCCACCGCGATGCCGATCATGACGGGCGCCAACGCAAGCAGCGCGGCGGCCGCGAACAAGCGGTCGAACAGATCGTTCTTGATCAATGCGCTTGGCGGAACCGGCGAGGCGAGCAAGTTGATCGTCGGCAGTCCTAACAAATTCGTCACGCTACCCTCGAACAGCGACAGCGTACGCACGTCCGGCATGAACCGAATGTTGACGAGATCGTTGCTGAATTCGGCGACGAGCTTGAGGATGGCCGCTTCTTCGGTGAGCGGCAGGGCGAGCCAAACCTCGTCGAGCTCGTGCTCGCGCACGTATGAGACAAACGTTTCGTGCGCTTCGAATACCGGAATCTCGGGGTGCGCGAGCGGCGCCGAGCCGGGCTTGACGTTGTAGATCGCCGTTGCGCGAAAGCCTGTCGTGGGCGAGGTTTCGATCTTGCGGATGATGTCGTCGCAATGACCGCCGCAGCCCGCGATCGCCACCTGATGCAAGTTCATGCCGGCCGTGCGCATGCGTCCAAGCAGCGCGTGCATGCAAAGCCGGATGCCGACCATGGCGCAACCCGTCAGCACGGTCCAGTAGCCGAACCAAAGGCGCGACACGAGATTGACCATGTGCAGTGAAAACATCAACGCCATGGCGCCGACTTGCACGAGTGCCCAGGCGAGGGCGATTTGTCGGATCAGCGCACGTTTCGAGCGTCCGCGCCACGATTCGTAGACACCGAACGTCGGAAAAACGAGCAGCGCCAATGTGACCGAGAAGGCAACGAACGCCCAGTACAAGCGCCCGTCGGCGACGTCTTGGAATCGCAGCTGCGATGCGATAAGGGCGCCAAGCACGATCGTGCCGACGTCGAATACACGCGCCCAAAGGTCTTGCAGTCCACGCATTTTTTTTTACTCCTAGTGGTGAACATCGGCTTTTCGCCCCTGGGCGAAGCGGCACGTCGCCTGCGCGTGCCGGCTCGCCCGGGGGCGAAAGCTACTGACTCAACGCATGCTTGCGATAGACAGTGGGTGACACGCCGTACCGTTTTCGGAACAGCCGCCCGAGGCGGTCGCCGTTACCCATGCCGCATCGTCGCGCGATTTTGTCGACAGGCAGCTTGGTGCCCACGAGCATTGCGCAGATCGCCTCGAATCTGAGCTGCATGAGGTATTCGAGCGGCGTGACGCCGAATTCGCTCTTGAAGCGGCGCAGGTAATTGCGCACGCTCATCGCCGCCACGGCCGCCGCGTCAGAGACGGAGATGTCGCCACCGAAGTTCTCTCTCATCCAGCGCGTCGATTCGTGAATCTTGTCGACGGTGGTGTTCAAGCTCGGCGGCTCGGCGCGCGATTTGACGACTTCCCCCACGGATGGGGGCAAGCTGCTCGCGATCCGAAGCGACATATCCTCGCCGTGATCGGACGCGATCTGCGTCAATGCCATTTGCGCCGCTTTTTGATTGAGTGCCCATGCGGGCATCGAACCGGAACCGATCCAGAAGACGGGCACGGTTGGCCGCACATGCGCGCCGAGGTCCACCCCGAACGAAGAGGCGTGGCGCGTCGCAAGCCCCGGTGCATGCACGCCTGAAAGCCAACGCGCGAGTTGCACGTCGAACCCCGACGTCACGCGTACGTCGTTGCTCGCGACGTATAACGCGTGAAAATCGCCGACCGAGTAGGCGTCCAGCCGCTGCGTCATGACGGCGATGGACGACGAACTGGTGACGGGCCCGCCGAGCTTGGACAGCAGCGACACTCGATAAGGGGGCTGGCCGTTGGAGAAACGCATCAGTGCGTTGGCCAATTGAAACACCTCGCTGATCACGCCCGTGGTGAACAGACAGTGGCCATCGAAGATCAGGATCCCGATATGGCGCGCGTCGGCGAGGGACGTCATCTCTCGCCTCATGACGTGCGGTGCAGTTAGTACAGTGGCGTGATCCACGAAGCTCTCCTCCGCATGGTGAACGCACATAGGGGTGTTGCGCTGCATCATAGTAATCATCATGATGCCATGTCGATTTTTGTAGAAAAAGGTGGCGGAAATCGACGTGTATTTGGCGCCGGTGGCTGTGTCGCGGAAAGATATTCGACGAAGTATTTTTTAAATTTTTGTTATAAATTTTTACATGCGCAAAATTTTTCCATGCACCCTTTATCGGGGGCCGGGGACAGGGCTGACGGCCTTGTGTAGCCGCGTGTCTTAGAAAATATAGACCATTTATCGGAAAGTTTGTCGGTTCTTATAATTGCACCGATCTGCCATTTACCGATGTTAAGCGTTTGGTCAATTGTAATGTTTTTTTGCTGTCCACTAAATCGGCCAACAGTTCGGCGTTTTGCGACCTTCGAAATTTGGCGGAAGGGGGACTAGCTATGCTTCACAGCAACATGAACCGCAACGGCCGGTTGGACGGTCGTTTGCATACTACTTTGCCGCGTGTTCATGCTTTCGGACCCACTAGGAGAACAAGCAGATGAGTACTCCTGTTGAAACAAGGGAGAGAGCGCGTATGAACGGTGCGGCGACACCGCTACACGCGCCGCATCCGCTGAGCGCGCAGTCCGCGCTACGTACGCGTGCCGTCGTGCTCGCCGGCGGTTCGGGCACGCGTCTTTGGCCGCTCTCACGCAAGCATTTCCCCAAACAACTCGTCGACGTGCTTGGGGCGGGATCGCTGCTGCAGATGACGGTGCGACGACTGCAAAAACTCGACGACGTCGAACTCTCGATCGACGAGTCGCCGATCATCGTTTGCGGCGCGGAACATCGCGCCATCAGCGCTCAGCAGTTGGAGCAACTCGGTATCGATGCCCGCTTCATCATCGAGCCGAGCGGACGCAATACGGCGCCCGCGCTCTCGCTCGCCGCGCTGCACGCGCTCGAGGGCGGGGCAGACGCCGTGCTCGTCGTGATGCCGGC
>JBQCDS010000604.1:0-8625 GCA_051961035.1 Trinickia sp.
GCAATACACCGCGCTGAAACAAGCCCCGAGCATCGGCATCGCTCGTATCGAAAACGGCGGCGACGCCGAAATATCAGTCTCGATTACAACAACGCCACCGCACCCTGCCGCGGCTCGCATCGACGCAGCAACGCGCCCGTCGTTTTCGAAATCGCGACCAGCTGCACGAAGCTATTGTCGGGTGCGAAAGGCGCGAAGAAGCGATCCATGACATCGATGAAGGCGCTCACACTGCTGCCTGAAAATGCCTGCTCATCGACGGCGAGCGTCACTTCGATGCCGCGCACGAGCGAAGGGCACGGATCCATCACCATCCATTGCATCGTCGAACGGCAACCGGCGAACGCGATACCTTCGATCTGGCGCGCCGGCGCGGGCGAGAGCGCGGCGTATTGGCGCAGCAGACGCTTGATTTGGTCGAGACCCTCGACGCTCAGCGTGATCGCATGCGGCGTGAACTGCGAAATGAGGCGCCATAGCGCGCCATGGCTACGCTGCGCGTCGACGCTTTCGGTCGGGCGCCGCAGCAATACCAGCCGGCACGCGATCGATCCGCCTTCGATCATGAGATCGCCGGCGGCCGAGCCGTAAGGCAGCGTCGCGGGCACGTTGCGGTTCGTGCAGGTGACGTCCACCGCTACTTGCGTGACCGGCACGGCGGCCGGTTCGCCGTCGAGTCCGACGAACGCCAGCAGCGTGCGCCGGGCGTCACGGCGCGCGGGATCGTCGTCCGTCCGCGCGACCCAATACGGCCCACTCAGTGTCGCGGCACTGCCGTGCATGAGCCCCGCGAAAGGTTGAAACGACGAGGGGCTCGAAGCAGATTGCTTTTCCGGATAGACGGCGTCGACCGAATAGACTTCGAAGTCGGACGTGCTGGCCGATTTCTGAACTTTCGGCGTGACGGCGTATGAATGCGCGAGCGCGTCGATCTTGATCGGCTCGGCCTTCGTGGGAAACAGGTTGACGACGGGCGTGCAAAACAGCTTCAGATGTTTGTCGCTCAATTGCGCCATGCGCTGCGCGGCCCATGAGTCGTCGTGCACGCCTTCGATTGCCACATACAGCGTCAATGTCCTGCATGGCCCGGCCACGGAAAGCATCGATGCCGCATCGATATCCAGGAAGTCGAATTTATCGGGGAAGGCGAAGTATTCGGCGAGCAGCCTGAACGGCGCACTCGTCCGCGTACCGTCTTGCACGAGCGCATCGCCCGCGCCGAACCCCGCCGCTTGGATCGGATAGCGATCGAGCGCGATCCACCGCCCGGAGCCGTCTGCTTCGACGAAAGCCGTCGTGGCGCGTAGCAGCAGTGTATCGGTCAAGGCCGTCACGATTTCGCGCTGGCCATGCGCGTGAAGGCGAATCGTCGAAGGGGCCATGGCGTGCAACCCGGCAGCGCTCGAGGCCGACGCGAACGTGATGGCGACAAACCCTGACGTATCGGGCGGCAGCGACGCGTTGGCCGGTGCTTGAGCGCTGCGCAGATAGCGTGCGGCTTGAATGCGCATCGGCGAGAGCGTGACGTCGTAAGCCGTGCGGAAGCGGCACTGTCGCTCTTTGCTGACGAGATCGGTCCCGCGCGGGAGGGAGACCGGGCCTGAGAGGCCCTCAAATAACCCTTCGATGTCGAACTCGACGATCGAGCAAGATGGATAGGGGCGCAAATAGTGAGGATACAGCGCCTGCAGCATGCCTTCGGTGAATTCCGGATAGTCGTCGTCGAGTCGCGTGTCGATGCGTGCGGCGAGCAAGGCGAACGATTGGAGCATGCGTTCGACGTGAGGATCTTCCGAATGCTCGCCTGAAACCGCCAGCCGTGCGGCGATTTTTGGGTAGCGCGCCGCGAAATCGTGCAACGAGCGGCGCAGCATGGCGAGTTCACGTTCGTAATGCGGCAGCAGATCTTCCATTGGAATCCGGTATCGAGAAGCAGTGCGAATTCGAGCCGCGCTAACGCGGCTATTTCGAGCGATCCGCATATTACTATGCGCGGCAGCCGCGTCAGCGCCGCCGCGCATGAACGCCTGTTGCTTATTCTCCCGGGGCGTACAAATCGAGCAATTTCAACGTCACGCCGTTGGTCCAGCCGAAACCGTCTTGCAGCGGATATTCGCCGCCACCACCACCGCCGGCATTGGGGCCTTCGACGACATACTTTTCAACCAGCTTTTGGTCCGATGCATAGACTTGCTTGACGTCGGCAAGAAAGCGCGTGCCGACTTCTTTAGCGAATGCCGGGTCTTTGTAATGCTGCGCGCCTTTAACCGTCAGCCAATGCAATGGCGCCCACCCGTTCGGCGCATCCCATTGCTGTCCGGTTTGAACCGTCGTCGTGGCTAAGCCGCGCGGCTTGAGCAATTGAGCTTGGACGGTGCGGATCGTTTCGTCGGCGCGTTTCGGCCAGGCGGCTCGCACGAAAAGCGGATAGACGGCGGCTGCCGAGACATCGCAGTTTCGCCGGCCGAGGCGCCAATCGTAATCGCCGTAAAATCCTTTGGGGTTCCAAAGATATCGATTGATGGCATCGGCCCGCCGTTCTGCCTTTTGCACGTAATGGGCTGCGCATAAAAAGTCGTGCGAAAGCGCGCAGCCTTTTGCGATCGTCGCCTCGAGCGAGAACAGCAAGCTGTTCAAATCGACGGGGACGATCGAGGTCGTGCGGATCGTTGCGAGCGTTTTGCCGTCGCCGAGCCAGCGCGAACTGAAATCCCAACCCGATTCCGCCGCCGCACGCAAGTCGCGATACACCTGCTTCGGATCGCGGCCGGGGGCT
Source organism: Trinickia sp. (assembly GCA_051961035.1). Classification (GTDB taxonomy): domain Bacteria; phylum Pseudomonadota; class Gammaproteobacteria; order Burkholderiales; family Burkholderiaceae; genus Trinickia. The sequence continues at coordinate 2,777 of JBQCDS010000604.1, forward strand.
TGTTTGGCCGTTGTCACGTCTTCGTAATACGATTCGTCGCGCGGCGTGTCGCGTTCGTCCCAATAGCGGTTCAGCACCGTGCCGTCCTTGAATACGACGACGTTGCGCGTGGCTTGCCCACGCGCAGTCGTATCAGCACCTTTCATCCAGTAGGCGTATTCCTTCTTCAATGCCGGCAAATATTTCTGATAGACGCGCTCGCCTTCCACCTTGGCGGCCAATTGCACCATCAGCGCAAAGAACGGCGGTTGCGATCGGCTGAGGTAATAAGTGCGGTTGCCGTTCGGGATATGACCGAATCGCTCGATCTCGTAGGCGAAGTCGTCGAGCATGTCGTCGACTAGATCTTCGCGTTTCGCTTCCTGCAAACCCAGCATCGTGAAATACGTATCCCAGTAATAACCTTCGCGGAAGCGACCGCCGGGCACCACATACGGCTTCGGCAAAGGAATCAACGAACTGTTCGGCGGCACATCGGCTGCCGTCGTCGTTCGAGTCAGTCTCGGCCAAAGCCAATCGATATGCTGACGCAGCGTCTGGCCGCTAGGCGGCGTGATGACGGGCTCGCTAGGCAGCGTGAAGTGAGCGAGGACGAATTGCTTCAAATCGAAGTTGGGCTGGCTTTTCGATTGCTCGTATTGCTGAACGATCGAGGCGGGATCGCTGTTCGGTATCGCGTCGACGAACGTTTTTTGATCCGGGAAAATCTGTTGCATTTGAACGGCGACGAAGAGATCGCCATAAAGCTGGGAAGGCGGGGGCGGCAATGTGGAAGGGGCGTCGGCGTAAGACAAGGGCGAAGCGGCGAGGCCCGCCAGCAGCAATAGGCCAGCGAGTTGCGACGCACGCACGCGCATGGCGTCTTTGCGATACGCAGGGGACGATTCGAACATGACTCCTCCATGGGATCGGGATGGTTCGTGCTTGGTCTCCTCGTATTGTGATGACGGTGCAGCGCGCCAACGCCCGCCTGGCGCTTCGGCGATTTTGCCCATGGATAAATCAAAAGAAAACGTTTGCCCGGTAACAATGCAAACGAATTAGCAATCCACGCGGAAACTGCATAAACAGACAGTGCAGTCTGTTTTTGGCGGAGCGCCGTATCGATCCCGATAATGGCGATAACTCGCCTCTCTTCGGTCATCCCTAACGGCCGGGGACAGATGCTGTCGGATGCGCGCGGCCGAATCGTCGGTGCCCATGCATGGGCACCCATGCGCGTCATCGCTTCGTGCGCGCCCCTTGCGAAGCTTGCATGCGAGAGCCTTGCGATTCGCGGTTTCGGCACATCCGGACATTTCATCGCATGCAAGCGCCAGATACGCGCTCTTCGTTATTTGCGCCTCGCGTTGGGGGTTTCATCGTCGTAACTTATCGGCGTGGTATCGTCCGCCCCGTTCCCGACCCGTCGCGCCGAACGATGTCCGGCGGTTGCATCGAATTTTGCGTGCAACTTCCGTATAGGCGAACTGGTCCGAGGAACTGGCGTTAGGTATCGATAGCTACACCCACTGGTATGAATGGACTGATGAGACTCGAACAGGTGACGGTTGTCCTCGTTGAAGACGATCCATCCACCAGAGAGTCGCTTGCAATGGTGCTCGAATCCGAAGGCGCGCGCGTTATCGCCGCGGCCGATGCGGAGGAAGGCGTGGAAGCGGCGCTGAGTTTGGCGCCGGATGCAGTGGTGTGCGATCTCGACTTGCCCGCGATGGACGGTTTTTACTTGATCCAACGGCTTAGGGACGACGAAATCCGCAACGACCGGCCGCCCGCCGTGGCGCTTGCGCTGACGGGACACACCGATGAAGCCTACCGTCTGCGCAGCATCGGCGAGGGGTTTCATCACTTCATGAGGAAACCTGCGGAGCCCGAGCAACTCGTCTCGCTGCTCGCGCAAGCCGTTGCCGCGCGAGCCATCGGGTAGCGCGTGTTTGCTCAGGCAGCGGGAGTTTTTGCAAAGCCTTTGTCAAAGTTGCCCTTGCAACCATCGGCATACTTCGTAGCCTTCGCTCGCGCGGGCTAACTCGACGTTGCACTCTCTGCGAAACACGCGCGGGCAACGCATCGACGTTGCCTGCGCGAGCACTCCAACGCAACGGGCATGCGTCGTGCTTCGTTCATTCTCCAGCGGCAACCTCATGTCGCATCTTTTCCAAGAACGAGACGCCGCCGTCATGCGCCCGGATAGCTTCGCCAGTGATACCCCGTCCTTTTCTCCACCGGCCGAGCCGGTCGTGACGTCCGAAGAACGTCTTCGAATCCTGCTCGAGTCCGTTCAGGATTACGCCATTTATTTGCTCGATACCGAGGGCTGCATCGTCAGCTGGAACAGCGGTGCGGAGAAAATCAAAGGTTACGCCGCGCGAGAGGTGCTCGGGCAGCACTTCTCGATGTTTTATCCGCCCGACGATGTCGCCAAGGGCATACCGCAGGCGGAACTGGCTGCGGCCGCGCGCACGGGCCGCGTGGAGGAAGAAGGCTGGCGCGTTCGCAAGGACGGCACGATGTTTTGGGCCAACGTCGTCATTCGGGCCGTCTATGAATCGAGCGGCGAGGGGCGCAGGCTGCGCGGGTTCGCGAAGGTCACCCGCGACATGACCGAACGCAAGCGGCTGCGCGAGCTAGAAGCCGCGAGCCGGCACATGAACGAGTTTCTCGCGACGCTCGCGCACGAATTGCGCAACCCGCTCGCTCCCGTGAGCAACGCGCTGAGCGTGATGATGCTCGAACCGCTCGTCAGCCCGACGCTGCGGCAGTGTCGCGATATGATCGATCGGCAAATTTCCCATTTGACGAGGCTCGTCGACGATCTGCTCGATGCCGGGCGCGTCACCACGGGGAAAGTGGCGCTGCGCCTAGAGCCGTTGGAATTGTCGGACATCGTCGTGCGTGCGATCGAAATGATTCGTCCGCACATTGCCTCTCGCCAGCAAACGGTCGAAATCCATATGCCGCCCACGGGCATCGCGGTGAACGGCGACGGGACGCGGCTCGTGCAAGTCGTGCAAGGCTTGCTCAACAACGCCTCGAAGTTTTCCGATCATGGCGGGCGGATCAGCGTTGAGGTAGACAAAATAGGGACGTTCGCGCGCTTGAGAGTCTCCGACGACGGCTGCGGTATCGATGCGAACGCGATTGAATCGATCTTCGATCTGTTCGTGCAAGCCGACAATCGATACGAGCGCAAGGAAAGCGGGTTAGGCATTGGCCTCACGCTGTGCCGGTGGCTCGTGGAGATGCACGGCGGCTCGATCGAGGCGTCGAGCGACGGCATCGGGCGCGGCGCCACCTTTTCGGTGAGACTGCCCTTATTTGCCGCGCAAGATGCCGCCAATGACGAAGGCATGGACGGCGATTCGCGGGCGAACGCCGATTCGAGTGCGCTGAACGTGCTCGTGGTGGACGACAACTGCGATTCCGCCGACAGCATGGCGATGCTGTTGCGTATGAAGGGCCACCGGGTGCAGGTCGCCTACAGCGGCGCGCAGGCAGTGGAGGCCGCCGAGCACGCGGAACACATCGACGTCGCGCTCGTCGATCTCGCCATGCCGGGCGCCGATGGCTTCGCCGTGCTGCGTCAGTTGAAACGGACGAAGGCGCTTGGCGGCGCCTGCTTCGCCGCAATGACGGGGTTCGGCCAGGAGAACGATGTCGCCCGTTCGCTTGAGGAGGGCTTCGACCTGCATCTAACCAAGCCCGTCCAATTGCCGCTGCTCGACGCGTTGCTTACCCGTGCCGGAGAGCACCACGCGCGGCCGTGACGGAATGCGTGCGTGACACGCACCGCGCCCGTCAGCTCAAGGGCAAATCGATGTACTTCCTGAACGCGGCGCGTTGCGTCAGCCGTTGATACCAGCGTTCGAGGCTCGGCATGGGGGGACGATCGATCCCCTCGAGGCCGAACCTGCGCTTGGCAAATACGCCCAGCACGTTGTCGGCGATCGTGAAGCGATCTCCTTCCGGGTGAAAGCGGCCCTGCAAGTGTCCGTCGACGATCTTCCAGCGAGAAACCAGCGTTTTCACATTGGCCGCGAGCGCTTGCATGTCGCGCTCGTCGGGCGGCGTGCGCACGAGGGCCAGAAACACGGGGCGCTCCGCGGGGGCCAGTGTCGAAAGCGACCAATCGAGCCATCGATCGATGCTTGCGCGCAGCTTCGGCTCGGCGGGATAGAGCGAGCTTGACGCGCCGTACTGCATCGCGAGGTAGCGCAGGACCGAGTTGGACTCCCACAGAGCGAACGTGCCGTCCTCGATCGTCGGGATTTGACCGTTCGGGTTCAGTTCGCGGTAGTCGGGGTCATTGACGCGACCATATTGCAGCCCAGCGTCGACGCGCTCGAACGACAAGCCCAACTCGTCGCAGCACCAGAGCACTTTTTGTACGTTGACCGAGTTGGCTCGTCCCCAAATTTTCAGCATTTGAACTTTTCTCCGGAAAAAAACGGCGGCGCCTCGATGTGCCGGTGCGCCGCGCGGTTTGTACAATACGCCGAATTCAAAACGTCAAAGCGAGGATTAGCCCGCATGGCACGCCTTATTCCCGACGATTGGAAAAATCTGGCCGCGACCGGCGCCGCCGAGCGAGAACGCGAAACGCTCACGATGCTCGAGCAGGCGCTGCCCGCTGATTACACCGTTTATCACGGCGTACATTGGACGCGTCTGAATCGGGCTTTCTCCGTATTCGGCGACGCGGATTTCGTCATCGTGAGCCCGGCGGGGCGCCTGCTGCTCATCGAGCAAAAAGCCGGCTTCCTGCGCGAGACGCCGAAAGGGCTCGTCAAGGTCTACCTCCAGACCGAGCGCAACGTTTCCGTGCAACTCGCGCGAACCGTGGAAAACTTGCATCGGCGATTCACCGCCGCATTCGGCGCCGGCACCTACTGTATCGAAGCGCTGCTGTTCTGTCCCGATTACATCGTCAAGAACGCCGCGATTGCCGGTGTCCCGGCCGAACGCATCGTCGATGCCACGCGCAAGGATCGCCTCGCGTCCGTCATCTTGGCGGCGCTGCCGGCCGACGAGCCGAAGCTGCCATGCGCGGCGAAGATCCACCATTTCTTGGCCGACGAATTGTCGCTCGCCCCCGATACGAGCGCGCTCGTCGGCCAGGCCGGCACGCTCGTCACCCGCTTGGCGGGCGGGTTGGCCACCTGGGCGCGCCGGCTCGATTTCGCGCCTTTCCGCCTGCGCGTCATCGGAACCGCCGGTTCGGGGAAAACCCAACTGGCCGTGCAAGTGATGCGCGATGCCGCCGCGCAGGGCAAGCGCGCGCTGTACGTGTGTTTCAACCGGCCGTTGGCCGACCATATTTCGCGCGTGGCACCCGAAGGCGTGCGTGTGGCGAATTACCACCAGCTTTGCGATTGGATCGCACGCGATGTGGGGGCGGTACAGGATTTTCGGGCGCCGGACGTATTCGGCCGGTTGGAGACCGCATTCGAGGACGCGCCGATCGGGGAGCGATGGATGTTCGACACCTTGATCGTCGACGAGGGGCAGGATTTTCAGGAGGCGTGGGTGCAGGCGCTGTCCCGGCTCGTGAAGCCGGATGGGGCCTGGTGGTGGCTGGAGGATCCGCTGCAAAACTTGTATATGCGCGAACCTGTCGCATTGCCGGGATGGACGGTGCTGACTGAAACGACGAACTACCGCAGCCCGCGCGACATCTTGGCGTTCGTGCGCGAGAAGATCGGTGCGACGGTGCCTCGCGCCGCCAGTCTTGCCGCAGGCAGCCCATTCGACGGCTCGCAGGTCTCGTTCACTTCATACGATGAAACCCGGGAAGAGGCGGTGCTCGATGCCACCAAGCGCGCGATCACTCAGGCGCTTTCATTGGGCTTTCG
>JBQCDS010000605.1:0-2112 GCA_051961035.1 Trinickia sp.
ACGGCCGCCGGAACCCGCCGCTGCGCAACTCGCCTTCGCCGAGCCGCAAGCTCTCGGAGATATTCAGGGCCTGAGCAATTTCGTAGAGCGACTGCTGTTTGACGAGGTTGGCGCGCACGCGCGACAGATCGCCTTCGTCCAATTTGCCGAATCGTTGGAACAAAAGCGCGGCCACGGCGCAATTTAGAACTGAATCGCCCAGAAATTCGAGCCGTTCATTGTGCGACGCACTGTGACTGCGATGAGTTAACGCCTGGCGCAACAATTCCGCATTGCGAAATTCGTAGCGCAACCGGCTTTCGAGCGGAGATAGCGGCATGTGCAGAGTATAACGCGCGCGCCTCGCCAGACGATTGTGCGGGGCGAGGCCGGAAAAAACGAGGCGAAAATCGAGCGGGCCCGAACCGCGTCGCCAACCAGCGACGCGGCGGCTGCATCAGCAAACGAGCACCGCGTTCAGTTGAACGTGCCGATGCGTTTGAGGTTGCTGAAGTTCATCCAAACGAAGAACGCGCGGCCCACGACGTTGCGATCGGGCACGAAGCCCCAGTAGCGGCTGTCCGCGCTGTTATCGCGGTTGTCGCCCATCATGAAGTAGTGGCCTGCGGGCACCTTGCAGACAACGCCGGCGCTGTTGTACGAGCAGTTGTCGCGATAGGGGTAGTCTTCGGCGCCGATGATGAACGGCGGCACGGCTGGGTTGTTCAGAATCGCATGGTCGCGACCTGGGAGCTTTTCCTCGAATTGCTTCGCGTAGCCGATCCGCTCTTCGTCGAAGTAATCGGGCAGCGGCGTTTCGTCGACCAGCTTGCCGTTGATCGTCAGGCGCTTGTTCTCGTAGGCGATGGTGTCGCCGGGCAGGCCGATCACGCGCTTGATGTAGTCGACCGATTCGTCCTTCGGGTAGCGGAACACGACCACATCGCCGCGTTTGAGCGGCGAGCCTTGCGTGATCTTCGTATTGATGATCGGCAAACGCAGCCCGTACTCGAACTTGTTCACGAGGATGAAATCGCCCACGTCCAGCGTCGGCACCATCGAGCCAGACGGAATCTTGAACGGCTCTATCACGAACGAGCGTACGAGGAAGACGACGAGAATGACGGGGAAAAAGCTGGCGGTGTACTCGAGCCACCACGGCTGGCGCAGCTTTTCGTCGCGCAGGCGGGCGCGCGTTTGCGGTGCGTTTTCATCGGCGAAGCGCTCTCCGATGCGCGCTTGCTGGCGATCGAACTCGACGACGGCGGCCTCGGCCGCACGGCGGCGGCGTGGCAGAAATACGAGCTTATCGGCAACCCACGCGATGCCCGTCAAAACGACGAGCACAAAAAGAATCAGCGCAAAGTCCATGTAAGAGCGGTCCTGTTATTTGTCTTCGACGCGCAAGATCGCGAGAAAAGCCTCCTGCGGAATCTCGACGGACCCGACTTGCTTCATTCGCTTCTTGCCTTCTTTTTGCTTTTCCAACAGTTTCTTTTTACGTGTGATGTCGCCCCCGTAGCACTTGGCCAACACGTTCTTGCGCAGCGCCTTGATGTTTTCGCGCGCGATGATGTGCGCGCCGATCGCGGCTTGAATCGCGACGTCGTACATCTGGCGAGGAATGATTTCGCGCATCTTCGCCGCCACTTCGCGGCCGCGGTATTGCGACTGCGAGCGGTGCACGATCACCGACAATGCATCGACCTTGTCGCCGTTGATGAGCATATCCACCTTGACGACGTCGGACGCTCGATATTCCTTGAACTCGTAATCCATCGACGCATAGCCGCGCGAAACCGATTTGAGCCGATCGAAAAAGTCGAGGACGATCTCGGCCATCGGGATTTCGTAGGTGAGCTGCACCTGACGGCCGTGGTACTGCATGTTGATCTGGCTGCCGCGCTTTTGCGTACAGAGCGTGATGACCGAGCCGACATAATCTTGCGGCATGTACAGGTTCACGGTGACGATCGGTTCGCGAATCTCTTCGATCCTCGACGGGTCGGGCATCTTGGCCGGGTTCTCAACCCTGATCGTCGAGCCGTCGGCCTGCACGACCTCATAGACCACCGTGGGTGCGGTGGTGATGAGATCCATGTCGAACTCGCGTTCCAACCGCTCCTGCACGAT
>JBQCDS010000606.1:0-2480 GCA_051961035.1 Trinickia sp.
CCGAGCGGACCGGCACACCGGCCGGCACGACTTCGGTCTTCTGCAACGCTTGCGTATCCGGTATGAGCTCGACGATCGATAGCGATGGAATCATCCGCAGGTAGTGCGGCCACAGCAGGCTGACGAGCCCTTCGGTCAGTTCGGGCAGTTCGTCGTCGAGTTTCTGCCGGAGCCGTCCGCTGAGAAACGCAAAGCCTTCATAGAGACGCTCGACATAAGGATCGCGGTCACCGACGCGATCGAGGTTGAGCATGCGCGCCCGGTCGGGATGCGCCTTGGCAAATTCCTTGCCGGATTCACGCAAATAGCGCATTTCCGCTTCGTAGTAGCGCAGGATCGGATCGTCGTTTTCCATTGGTATTTGTTGATTCGGTTAAGAAAGCGTCAGGGCGCGCGCGGGGTCGAGCACAGTCAGTTCGGCTTGCAGTTCCGCGATGCGTCTTGCAATCGCCGGCTTGTCCGCATCCTTGCGGTTGCTCATTGCCCTTAGCGCTCGGACTAACTGCTGCTTGACCTCGAAGACGAGCGACGGCTCCCAGCGAGCGAGCGGCAACGTGCGAGCGGTGCGATCCAGTTCAGTCAGCAGCGCGAGCGCCGCGTCCGCGCGCCCCGAGTGTTCCGCCAGGCGCGCCATCACGAGCCGTTGCAAATAGCGGTGACGGTCGGTTCTGAGCCCCGGCAGCGCTTCGAGCCAGCCGAAAGCGGCCTCGATGCCTTCGCACCCCGCGAGTTCTCGTGCTTGCGCCTCGATCTCCGGCCAATCGCCGGCCGAGCCGCCCGCGCTTTCCTTGCTGTCGGCCGACACCGGCAGCGGTGCAACGGGCTCTCCCGCCTCTAGGTCGCGCACGACCGCATGCCGTGCGATCCAGTCGAGCGTCGTATCGTCAGCGAATGCAGTACCATCGTTGAAGGCGAGACGCTCGATGCCCTGCAGCCGTTCGAGGAACAGCGCGAAATCGGCACGCAGCAATTCCCGCCATGCGGCGTAGGGAGCGCCGATGTGATCGAGCGCGACGTGCTGGAAGTACTGAAGGTCGAACCACAGATGATTGACGCCCTCCATGAAGGCACCTTCGACCCGTTCAAGCAGTTCGTACCATTGCTTTTGCAATACGAGCCGTTTCATCTGCTGCCGCAGTTCACTGCGTGGTGGTTCCAAACGCGTGCGGGAAGCCACATCGGCGGGCGGCACATCGTGCAGCGTGTCCCAGCGCACGTTGCGCACGAGCCGCACGGATGGCAGATAGCCGTTCTCCTGGTCGCGCAGCCAGATCGCCATCGTGCGCGCCTGATCGAGCAGCTCGCGCGTCGAGGCGATGGCACCGGATTTCGCGGCCGGCAGCGAAGGCGACGAGGGCATCGCGACGTCCTGCCCGACGCCGAGAGCGCATTCGTTGTTGCGCTGGAACCGCGACACGAGCGGTTGCAGGTTCGGACGCGCCGCTTCGGGCCATGCCGCCGTATGAGCGATGAGCACGTCGAGCGTAGCAAGTGCGCGTTCGAGGTCCGTCGACTAGAATTCAACGCGGCTTTCGAGCAGATCGATGATGCGAGCGGTCGCCAGCATCTCGAGTGCGCCTTTCTTCGCTTCGGCGCGCGCGGGCAGTACTGCTTCTCCGAACCGGTCGACTAGCGCGGCCGTTAGCTCTAGCCCGTCCGCGAAGCCCGCCGGACCGTTTTGCCGCAGCCGCGCGAACGCGTAATAGCCCGACAGACGCAGATCCTTGCCCCTCTCCTTGAGCAGTTGCTCGCAGGAGCGGACGATCAGCCCATCGTCGATGCCGGAGAGCCTTTGGGTTTCGTCTCTTAGCGCGAAGAATGCATCCTCGTAGCCGGGGTCGCGGCCAACGCCCGCGTCGCCCGGGAGCGGCTCGAGCCAGTCATTCCACGCTTGCAGCCGCGAGCGTGCAAGCTGCTCTGCGTCGTCCCGCGCCGGGAAAAGGCTTTTGAATAGCCCTGCCAACATCACTCGACCTCCGCAAAAACGCCTTGCGGCAAAGGCACCACGGCATGCTTGGCTGCCGCGATCGCGGAAGCCGGCAGCGGCGGCGGCGGCTGCATAGCTAAGCGCTTCGGCTCCACGTTCGGAGGGTTCCCGGCTTGCGCGGCTTGCGCGGCATGTGCGCCAAGCGCGCTATGAGCGTCATGTGCGGCGCGGCTCGCAAACACCCGCGTCGGTAAAGAGAAGTGCCGCAATTGCAGCGCGTCCAGCGGGCCGGCACCGGCCTCGCTGCGCAGTTGTACCTTGAGCGCGATACCCTGCGTTGTGTCGGGCGTCCACGTGAGCAGATAGCGCGCGCTATCTTGCTGCTCCACCTTCGCCCGCTCCAGCAAGCGAATCAAGCCGAAACGCCCCTGCGCATCGAATGCCGTGCGCAGGCCGCCTTGCTGCGTCTGCCATTCGAGATGCGACCGGTTCTCCAACGATTGGCCCGGCCACTCGAACGGCAGCCACGCTTGCTTCTGGTTGAAGTAGTGCA
>JBQCDS010000607.1:0-16037 GCA_051961035.1 Trinickia sp.
GGCGGTTCGGTCATCTTTCCGCTTTTGCTCAAAATTCCCGAGGACCCAAGCCTTAAGTCGCTTGCCGCGACGCCGATCTTTCAGATCAGCGTGCTCGGCATGCCAAGCGGCGTGGCCCCACCGCCCACCGAGGAGAACCCGGCGAGTTGAGGCAGACGGTAGGCGCCGCGCCTTTTGACTTTCAGTCTTCACGTTGACGCTCGAGCTGTCGCGAGCGCGACGGATGACAGCCGGGAACTGCTCGCCCTAGGCTCGGTTTACAGGTGCCACGTTGTATCTTGCAAATACAGGCAATGAGTTGTAATCTCCAAATACAAGATATAAACCGTAAGGCTCATTTACAGTCTTTCGTCTGTATTCCTCCCTTCATCCTCGGAAGGCACCGTGGACTATCCCATCAAAACACTCGCTCAGCTTCGGCCGATCCTAAGAGGGTTCAGAAAGGCTGCGGGTATGACGCAGGCCATGGTAGCCGGCCAACTTGGCGTCACGCAGCAAAGCTACGCGCAACTAGAAGCCAATCCGGCCGCCGTCAGTGTCGAGCGCCTGCATAAAGCATTGCGTGTGCTCGGTGTAAGCCTCGTCCTCTCCCCTGCCGATGCGGAAGCACATCAGGATGTCGCCGTCCCGCCACCGCCGACGGCGGACACGTCGCGGCGGTCGGCCAAGCGCGACCGTCCGAGCGCAAACCGAATCGCCAAGCCGGTTAGTGCACCCGAGCGCACCCCCGCTGCCACGAAGCGGAAAACACGCTCACCTGCCAAAGCAAGCGCCGCCAGCCGCACGGAGAAGAAGCGCTCTGCTCCGAAAGCGGTGATCAAAGAGCGGGAGGACTGGTAGGCATGGCGAAGCGCGCGAAAACGAAGCGGCTCAACCTATGGATGAACGGCTTGCCGGTTGGATATTGGGAGCATGACCGGGGCACCGAAACGCTCGGCTATTGGAATGAGTGGATCGCCGATCCGCAAGGGCGCCCACTATCGTTGTCGCTTCCGTTCACGCCGAACAACGAGCCCTATCGCGGAGCCGAAGTAGCGACCTACTTCGACAACCTTCTTCCGGACAGCGACGCAATTCGGCGGCGGATCGCCACGCGTTATCAGGCCGGCGGCATCTCACCATTCGAGTTGCTGGCAACCCTGGGGCGAGATTGCGTCGGTGCGATTCAAGTTTCCTAACGACTTGGCCGATGCAATTTTCGAGGGAATGCGACGATTGAACGCCTGGCTCCGAAACCAGGCCTGACGCCATCCCCCTCGCTCGTGATCGCTTCGAACAGCATGGTCAAAAGCGTGCCCCATCTCTACATCGGCAACCGCCGGGCGCGCGCTGCATCGCGGCGAAGCTATGCGTGAAGATCACGCGCCTGGCCTACCGGAAGTCACAGCGCTTACCCGCGCAACGTTTGCGACGATCGGTTGGCGGGCGTCGATTGATTCCCGAGTTTTATGCAGGGGTCTTGCTGTTTCGGCTGCGTCGCGCATCCGGGTTCGCGACGCAGCCCCGCATCGTCGGCCTTGCGTCGCTCGGCGTCTTCGCGCTCGGCATCGTCACGCGCGATGTCGTGACCGTCATTGGCCTGGGCATGCTGATCTTCGCGCTGTCGTCCGATGCCGACTTTCTCGCGCCTTGGCTGGCACTTCGCCCGATGGTCAATAGGCGCCGGCGGCAACGTCACGACTTGATTTCGAATTCGATTTTCCCGACCCCTTCGATCGTGCCGCGCACCACACCCGGCCCGCTCGCGAGGTAGAGCGGCGTGTAAGAGCCTGTGGTCAGTACCGTTCGAGCCGGAATCGAATGTCCGGTCTCGAGCGTCCGTGCCACGAGCCATGCGATCAAGCGCCGCGGATCGCCCGCGGGATGGCGCGCGGTGCCTTCGAAAATCGAGTGATTACCGCAGTAAAAACTCACATGCGGTGTGCTGAAATCGAAAGTGCGATCGTAGGGTCGGCTATCGCCGATCACGAGCGCGCCGTTGTTTTGCAAATCGGCCAACTGAAGCAACGGATCGACGTTCGGCCAAGCATCGAAACGGCTGTCGACGATTTCGACGACGACCGACATCGCATCAATCGCATCGATCACCTCGTCCGCCTTATCGGACGACGCGTGATCGATATCCTCCGCGAAACTGAACGCGATTTCGAGTTCGAGCCCGATGCGTCCGTAGTCTTCGCGACGAATGCCCGTTGCTGCACCGAATACTTTCGTCGCCGGCAAAGGGGCAAATTGCGGTACGCCAGTGGGCGATCCCGCGCCGATCTTGTATCCGGCGCACCCGCCCAGCTCGTCCAGTACGAGCCGTTGCACGAGATACGCTTCGTCGACATTGGTTGGCGTGCACGAGGCAACGGAGACCGGATCGATCGGCGTATGCGTACGACGCGCTTGCAACAAGCGAGCGGCCAGTTCTTGGATGTTGGTCATGATGTCCCTTGCCTCCTTTGTTGTCCGGGCGATTCAGCCCAGCGATCGCCGCCAAGAATACGCCGCCTTGCAAATTGCGCGCCACCCCCGCCGGCCATCGGCGCCCAGTCCTAGGACAGAAGCCGATAAAAAACCCACCCGCGCTCGCGCGACGGATGGGTGCAGACAGCGCTGCGACGCAACAACGCGGCGCAGCTTTGTTTATTCTTCTTAGAACTTGTGACGGATACCGACGCGCGCCACGGCTTGCTTCGACGTGCTCGATCTGTCCGCCGTACCGGGGATGAACGCATCGTCGAGCGACGAGCCGGTGCTGTCACCCGCAACCTTCTGGAACGCACCTTGGATGTAGACGTCCGTCCGTTTCGAGAGGTTGTAGTCGACCATCAACCCGAACGTATGAATCTTCGGCCTCACATTGCCGAGCGACGTCTCATAGTGCTCCAGCGTGAACACGTACTGCGCGCCGACATACAGCGCGGGCGTAAGCTGATACTTGCCGTTCAACTCGAAGTTCTGATACTTCAGCGCGTTCACAGTCGCACCGGCGAGCGGGCCCGTCGTAGGCTGCAGCGTATCGAATGCCGTGAAATAGGCCGCATTGCCAGTCGGATTCTGGAGGCTCGTATTCGTGTAGACGAAACCGGCCGTCGCGGGGCCGAACGTGTAGTTGATGCCGCCGCCGAAAATGCGCAAGCGCGATGCGACGAAGTTCGCGTCGTCCGCCGCGATGGCACCGCCCGCCGTCAGGCCCGGGTTGTTCGCCTGCAAGTAAGCGCCGGCAACCAACAAGCCGCCGTTCTGATATTGGCCGCCCACACTGTATTGGCGGTTATTCGAGAACCCAGGATCGTTACTGAAGCTATACGTACCGCCGAACTCGAAGCCGGCATAATCCGGGCTCGCGTATTTGATCGTGTTGTTGACGCGGAATGAATTGTCCGTATTGTCGTTATCCAACGGGTGCGAGAGCAAATAGCCGCCCCAATTGCCGTTCGCGGTGGTCGGTGCCAGATAGTCAACGACCGAGTCGTATTGACGGCCCAGCGTGACCGTGCCGAAATCGCTCGACAAGCCGACGTACGCTTGTCGGCCGAACATCCGGCCACCCTGGCCCAAGGCGCCGTTGCTGGCATTAAACCCATTTTCCAGCTGGAAGATCGCCTTTAGGCCGCCGCCCAAATCCTCCGAACCCTTCAAGCCCCAGCGGCTACCTTGCGCATAGCCGCTGGTCAATTCGTACACGTGCCCGCCGCGAACGTTGTTCGTAAAATCAAGGCCTTCATCGATCAGGCCGTACAGCGTGACGCTGCTCTGCGCGAATGCCGGAACGGCAAACGCCGTCAACGCAGCGAGAGAAAACAGATGCTTTTTCATGGAGTGCTCCAAGCCGGCGAATGAATTGGAAAGACCTATTCGTGCGGGTCGCGCCCGCTTCTTGCTTCTTCGGCGATTGATCGCTCTGGGCCTGTCTCGCGCAATTCGTCGTGATGACGCAATGGATTGGATGGTTGCACGACGGTATCCGCAAGTCCATCGCGCGACGCATGCGCGCCAAAGGTCGTTGCGAATTGCCAACTAACGCGAGTCGATAATCCGCTCGCGGCGAAAGCAAACGGAAAAATCGCGCCGGTTACGTATAAACACCGAGAAGAAAATGCCAAGAAAAAATCGACATAGCGGTGACGCGTAAGCTCGATTGAGAAGCTACCGAGGCTCGTCCGGTTTGGCGTCGTCGATCTGGCAAAAGATCGCGGTGATGAAAGGCCCGACGTGGTGGACGATGGCAGTGCTGCCTGCCGCGCGGACAGCGGCTGTCACGCTTTCCGTCGAGCCCAGAACCACCGCGCCGTAAGCGGAATCGGCAAGCGGCTTGCCGTCGCCCTTATGGAACATAGGATCGTTCTTTTGATAACCGACGATCGCGAACACGCGGAAGCCGAATGCCTTCAAATCGGCGTCGTGGCTCGGGTTGAACGCGTTGATCGAATTCGGCTCGACGTGCGTCGGATGCGGATCGATCAAGCCTTTCGTTTCCAATGCGCCGATGAAATCGTGCGCGGGACGGTCGCAATGCAGCGGTTGGTCAAGCGGCGTCACGGGCGGTACGGGGGATGCCGTTGCCGGCGATGCGGCTACGACAGCCGCAGCGGCAAAAATAGTGATGAAGCGTTTCATGTTGGCAAATTAGCGCTCCGGGCAGGACCGGACGGCGTCACGAGTTCGGATGGGCGCATCGCATGCGGCGTGCCGGCTCCGATGTCAGCACAGCTCGGCACTGTACCGCGTTTGGTCCGAACACGCCCGTCCAATGTTCCCCATGCGCTCGTCGGCTCGCGGGAACGCCTGTTTGACTCGAAGGCACCGCCTCGTAAAAGCGTATATATTTCTGCGGATGGATAATCGCGCCGACTCTGCCCCTCGCGCCATCGCTCCCACCCCACGCACGTGGGATGCTCGACTCGCGCGCCGTCTCGTCACCCCGCTCAAAGCCTCTCGCGTCACCCCGAATCACCTCACGACGTTACGCCTCGTCGTCGGCGTCGCGGGCGCGGCCGCGCTTGCGCGGGGCGGCTTTGCGTCGACGAATATCGGTGCACTACTCATCGTTCTTTCGAATTTCCTCGATCACACGGACGGAGAACTGGCCCGCATCAGCGGCAAATCGAGCAAACTCGGCCATTTCTACGATTTGGCGAGCGACGCATTCGTCACGATCGCCTTGTTCGTTTGCATGGGCGTCGGCATCTGCGCCGCGCAGGGCGACGGGCCCCTTGCCGAGGCCACTTGGCTCGGTGCGCTTGCCGGTGTCGCCGTCGCGCTGATTTTCTATTTGCGCATGCGTATCGAAGCGATGGCCGGCAAAGCGGGAACCCGACAAGCGTCGGCGGCTGGCTTCGAAACAGAAGATATTCTCTATCTGCTACCGCTCGTTACCGTGTCCCAGCAAGTGGAACCGTTCCTCATCGCCGCGTCGATCGGAGCGCCCTTATTCGCGCTTTGGGTCGTGATCGACTATCGTCGGGTCGTACGGCGGCCGCGGCGCGCCAGCGAAGCGTGGGGGTCGCAGTGAATGCGCGCGTGGAAGAGGCGCTCGACGCGGCGCCTGCACGTCATGCGCATGCATCGTCGATCGAGCGCGTTCTCGGCGCTGCGATCCACGATCTCGATCGGCAACGGCTGCGCGAGCAATTTGTCGAACAGGGCGCGTTCCTCTATTTGGATGCCTTTTTGCCGGGAGGCGTCACTGCGCGACTGGCCGATCTCGCGCGCGCGCTCGTACCGGCCGTCAACCGAAATTATTTGCCCGGCCATAAGCAAGGCGGCAGCGTCAGCCGCCATACGATCGATCGGCTTGCCCCGGAAATCGCCGAACTGTACCGCTCTCGTGCATTGATCGAGTGGCTCGAGTCCATCACCGGCGATAGGCTGCAGCCCTCGCCCGACGACGATCCGCATGCCTATGCGCTTTACTACTACACGCGCGAAGGCGACCACATCGGCTGGCACTACGACACGTCCTATTACGAAGGCCGACGCTACACGCTGCTGATCGGCGTCCTCGACGATTCCTCATGCCGGCTCGATTACGAACTGCATACCCGCACGCAGGGCGCGCAAACTGTCGCAGGGTCGATCCAGTACCCGCCCGGCGCGATCGTGCTGTTCGACGGCGATGCGCTTCGCCATCGAATCACGCCCTCGAAAGCGGGCGAGATGCGCGTGTCGTTGACGTTCGAATACGTGACCGACGCACGCATGCGCCCCTGGCGCCGCTTCATGTCGAACATGAAGGATGCGATCGCCTATTTCGGCTTTCGCCAAGTCTTTCGCTCACTGCGCGCGCGTGACACGCCGCCCGCCGGACGGGATCCCGCATGACGCGTACGGCCGCGATTTTCTTCTCGCTGGGTGCGGCGCTGTTCATTGCATTGCTGGCGTGGCAAGGCGCGGGTGCCGTTGCCGGCACGCTTGCCTCGGCCGGGTGGGGCCTGGCGCTCGTCGCGGCGTTCCATTTGCTACCCCTCGTCATCGATGCCGCGGCAATTTGGGTGCTTGTACCGCAGCGAATCCGGTTCGTCGATGCACTGCGCGCGCGATGGGCGGGCGAATCGGCCAACAGTTTGCTGCCGGCCGGTCAAATCGGCGGCCCCGTCCTGATGGCGCGGCATTTGACACAGCGCGGCACGCCGATGCACGACGCGGCCGCCGCCGTCACGGTTTCCACGACGATGCAATCGAGCGCGCAAATCGTCTTCGCGGTCGTCGGCCTCATGGCGTTCGCGGCATTCGCCACCGTGAGGAGCGCCAGCGCGACGCATGCGCTGCACGTCGCGGCGATCGGCGCAAGCCTTGTGCTCGCCGCGATCGTCGCGGCGTTCTATTACGTGCAGCAGCGCGGCCTGTTCGGCCGCTTCTCGCGCTTGGTCGGCAAGCTCTTCGGCCCGCATGGTGCGTTGGCGTCGGCCGAGCGAGCCGATGCGATCGACATTGCCGTGCGCGCGCTGTACCGCTTGCGCGGACGAATGGCCGCCACGTTCGGCCTGAGCTTCGTTGGATGGTTGATCGGCACCGGCGAAGTGTGGCTCGCCCTGTTTTTTATCGGCCACCCGGTGAACTGGATCGATGCATTGCTGCTCGAAAGCGTGGGGCAGGCCATTCGCGGCGCGGCGTTCGCCATCCCCGGATCGCTCGGCGCGCAGGAAGGCGGCTACTTGCTGCTCGCGACCGTCGTGGGGCTGCCGCCCGATGCCGCGCTCGCCCTGTCATTGGCCAAACGCGCCCGCGAACTCGCCCTGGGGCTGCCGGGCCTTGTCTACCTGCATTGGAGTGAACGGGTTTGGCGACGCCGGCACACGGCCGGCTTGCCGCTCGCCGAGAGACGCGGATAAGCCGTCGGCGCCTCTTGGCAATTGCTAGGAGAAGAAGAACATGCGAGCCATTATCCTCGCCGCAGGCCTCGGCCTGCGTTTGCAGCAACCGCCCGAGGAACAGTTCCCGAAGTGCCTGTTGCGCTTTCAAGGCGTGACACTGCTCGAGCGCCACTTGCGTGCCTTGCGCACGCTGGGGATCGACGAGGTCGAGCTCGCGCTCGGTTTTCAACCCGAAAAGATTGAAGCGGAGCTCGATCGGATCGCGTGGCAACCCCGGCCGCGCATCGTGCTGAACGATCGCTACGACCTTGGCAGCGTGCTCACCGTCCACACCGTGGCCGATGCACTCACGCGCGGGGGCGATGTATTGCTCATGGATGCCGACGTGCTCTACGACGAAAGGATCTTGCAAGCCCTGGTGGCCGGCCCGAGCACCGATCGCTTGCTCATCGATCGCGACTTTGAAACCGGCGACGAGCCCGTGAAGTTGTGCCTGAAAGAAGGCGTTCCCGTCGAATTGCGCAAGCAGCTCGCCGTGGGGCTGCAATACGACACGATCGGAGAATCGGTCGGCTTTTTCCGCTTTCGCGAAAGCACGGCACGGCGCCTGGCCGAGATCGTGGCGGCCTATGTCGCGAGCGGCCGGCAAAACATGCCACATGAAGAAGCGGTGCGCGACCTCCTGCTCGAAGGCGCTCGCCCCTATGACGTGGCCGACGTCACGGGCCTGCCGTGGATCGAGATCGATTTCCCGGGTGACGTCACACGTGCCGCCAACGAAGTCCTGCCACGCCTTTCTCAATCGATGGGAGTCGGACAATGAACGCGCACGAACCTGGTATTGCCGCACGCTCGCGTTTCGAACGGCTACGCGAGATGCTACTGAGCGACGAACTCGAATTCTTGATGGAGGCCCATAACGGCTTGTCCGCCCGCATCGTGCGAGAGGCCGGCTTCAAAGGCATCTGGGCGTCGGGCCTCGCGATCTCCGCACAGTTCGGGGTGCGCGACAACAATGAAGCAAGCTGGACGCAAGTGGTCGATACGCTCGAATTCATGGCCGATGCGAGCGACCTGCCGATCTTGCTCGACGGCGATACCGGCTACGGCAATTTCAACAACGTGCGCCGTCTCGTGCGCAAGCTCGAGCAGCGCGGCATCGCGGGCGTGTGCATCGAAGACAAGCTGTTTCCGAAGACGAACAGCTTCATCGGCGGAGAGCGTCAGCCGCTCGCCGACATCGACGAATTCTGCGGCAAGATCAAGGCGGGCAAGGATTCGCAGTCCGAAGCAAGTTTTTCGATCGTCGCGCGCGTCGAAGCGTTGATCGCCGGCTGGGGCCTGCAAGAAGCATTGGAGCGCGCCGAGGCATATCGCTTGGCCGGCGCCGACGCGATTTTGATCCACAGCAAACTGTCACGCCCGGACGAGATCCTCGCGTTCGCGCGCGAATGGGCCGGGCGGGCGCCGCTCGTCATCGTGCCGACCAAGTACTACAGCACGCCAACCGAGGTGTTTCGCAAGGCCGGCATCAGCACGGTGATTTGGGCGAACCATCTCGTGCGCGCCGCTGCATCGTCGATGCAGGCCGTGGCGAAAGAGATCCACGATAGCGAAACGCTCGTCAATGTCGAGGAACGCATTGCGAGCGTGAATGAAATTTTCCGGCTACAAAACGCCGACGAATACTCCGTGGCCGAGCGCCTTTATCTCTCCGCATCGCGCAAGCGCGGCGCGGCGGTCGTACTGGCGGCGAGCCGCGGTGGCGGGCTCGAGGCAGTCACGGCCGAACGGCCGAAAGTGATGCTGCCCGTGGCAGGCAAGCCGCTGCTGCGTTGGCTGGTCGATGCGTTCAAAAAGCAAGGGGTAAACGAGATCACCGTGGTCGGCGGATACCGTGCCGATGCGATCGATTCGGCCGGAATCAAGCTCGTTGTCAAC
Organism: Trinickia sp.; assembly: GCA_051961035.1. Taxonomy (GTDB): domain Bacteria; phylum Pseudomonadota; class Gammaproteobacteria; order Burkholderiales; family Burkholderiaceae; genus Trinickia. The sequence continues at coordinate 9,246 of JBQCDS010000607.1, forward strand.
GACAGGCACGCGCAGACGGGCGAGCTAGCGTCGCTTGCTTGCGCCTTCGATGCGGGAGCGCTTACGGCCGACACGCTCATCTCCTACGGCGACTTGCTGTTTCGCAGCTACATCCTGCGCGATCTCGTCGAAAGCGACGCGCCTTTCACGGTCGTTGTCGATTCGTCGCAGTCGCAGGCGTCGAATCAAAGCGCGCGCGATTTCGCGTATTGTTCGGCCCCCGACGATCGTGCGATGTTCGGCCATACCACCCTGCTCCAGCGCATTCGCAGCGGCAAGCCGGGCACGGCGCCGCCCGACGGGAGATGGATAGGACTGCTTAGCGTGCGTGGAGACGGCGTCGAGCGATTGCGCGCGATGCTCGCGGAGTTGCGGCGGCAGCCCGATTTCGATGTGCTCGACGTCCCTGCGCTGATCAACGCGCTCATCGATGCCGGCGAAGCGATCGAAGTGCAATACGTGCACGGGCACTGGTGCGGCGTGAACGACCTCGAAGACTTCCGGCGTGCGGGTGACTTCGCGCATGCTCAAACGCCGTTCGCCGTGGGGCGAAACGGTCAAGGTGGGAACCCATGATCGAAGCAGCACAATTTGTGGAAGCGGCGCGTCGCCGCGGTTTTACTTGGTATGCGGGCGTGCCTTGCTCGTTTCTCACACCTTTTATCAACTATGTGTTGCAAGACCCGTCGCTACATTACGTGAGCGCGGCGAACGAGGGCGATGCCGTTGCGCTGATCGCGGGGGTGGCGCTCGGGGCACGCGACGGCGCGCGCGGCATCACGATGATGCAGAACTCTGGGCTCGGCAATGCCGTCAGCCCGCTCACCTCGCTCACATGGACGTTTCGTCTGCCGCAGTTGTTGATCGTCACCTGGCGTGGCGAGCCGGGTGTCGCCGACGAGCCGCAACATGCGCTGATGGGGCCGATCACGCCCTCGCTACTCGACACCATGGAGATCGCGTGGGAGCCGTTCCCGCGCGAAGCGCAAGCCATCGAGCCCGCGCTCGCGCGTGCCGTCGCGCATATGGACGAAACGGGGCGGCCTTATGCGCTCGTCATGCACAAAGGCAGCGTGGCGCCTTATCCGCTCGAAGAAAGGATACCGGCGCGCGTTGCGGCACGCGTGCCGCAGTCGCGCTGGCATGGCGCCCCGCAAGACAGCCTGCCTTCCAGGCGCGAAGCCCTCGAGCGGGTGATTGCGTATACGCCCGTTGATTCGACGGTTGTACTGGCATCGACGGGATTTTGCGGGCGGGAGCTCTATGCGCTCGACGATCGGCCCAATCAGCTCTACATGGTCGGATCGATGGGGTGCGTCATGCCGCTTGCGCTCGGCCTTGCGCTTGCGCGGCCCGATTTGCATGTCGTCGCGCTCGACGGCGACGGCGCCGCGCTCATGCGCATGGGTGCGTTCGCGACATTAGGCGCCTATGGCCCGGCCAACCTCACGCATCTGCTGCTCGACAACGGCTCGCACGATTCCACGGGCGGGCAGTCGACCGTTTCGGCGCACGTTTCGTTCGCGGGCGTTGCGGCAGCGTGCGGCTATGCATCGGCTACCGAGGGCGACGAACTTTCGCTCATCGACATGCTGCTCGCGCCAGCGCTCGACAACACACGCAGCGGCCCGCGTTTCGCACGCCTGACCATTCGGCGCGGCACGCCCGACGGCCTGCCCCGCCCCACTATTTCTCCCGTCGATGTCAAAGCGCGGCTGATGCGCCACATCGGCTCGATATGAATCGAGGTATGCCTACGATGAAAACGCTGTTGCTGAACCCTGGCCCCGTCACGCTGACCGAACGCGTTCGCCAAAGCTTGCTTGCCCCCGACCTCTGTCATCGGGAAAGCGAGTTTTATGATTTGCAAGACGAAGCGCGTCGCCGGCTACTCGATGTCTATCGGCTTGAACCGGAGAAATGGTCGGCAGTCCTAATGACCGCTTCGGGCACGGGCGCGGTGGAAAGCATGATCGCCTCGCTCGTGCCCGAGCGCGGCAAGCTGCTCGTCGTGCAGAACGGCGTGTATGGTGAGCGTATCGCGAGTATTGCGAAGCAGTACGGGATCGAACACATCGCGCTCGCTCACGATTGGATGCGCGCGCCCGATCCCACTGCCATCGCTCGGTGCCTCGATACGGAGGGGCGCTTCACGCACGTGGCGGTCGTTCATCATGAAACGACGACGGGCCGCTTGAACGACTTGCGCGAAATCGGGGCCGTGTGCAGGGAGCGCGGCGTGCAGTTGCTCGTCGATACGGTCAGCAGCTTTGGCGCGGAGGCGATCGATTTTGACGAAGCCAATATCGCGGCCGTCTCCGCGACAGCCAACAAATGTCTGCACGGGGTGCCGGGGGCGGCGTTCGTCGTCGCGCGCCGGGACGCGATCGAACATGCGGCGAGCCGCACGTATTATCTCGACTTGGCACGGCTCGCACGGATGCAAGCTCAGCGCAATACGCCGTTCACGCCCTCGGTGCATGCGTATTACGCGCTTGTCGAGGCGCTGAAAGAGTTCGAGGAAGAAGGCGGATGGTCGGCGCGGCACGCCCGGTACGCGGCGCTCGCGGAGCAGGTTCGTAGCGGCCTTGCATCGCGTGGCATCGCCTCGGTACTGCCCCCGGAGCAGTCGTCGGTGGTCTTGCGTGCCTATGACCTGCCGCACGGCGTTGCATACGAGCCGCTGCACGATGCGTTGAAAGCGCGCGGGTTTGTGATTTACGCGGGACAAGGCGACCTATCGAAACGGCTCTTCCGGATTTCGACGATGGGGGACATCCATTCGCCCGATGTCGATCGGCTGTTGCGAGCGTTCGATGAATTGACGCTGTGATACGGTGCCGCCGCCATGACGGTAGGCGTCGCGCCCGGAAGTCACCGCGCAGCGCCTACGGTTTCGATTCCATGCAAGCCTAGCGCTAGCGACGGCCGGCCAATAACTTACCGCGCCCGTTCCGTACGCGCGGTGCCACCCGGCACCCCACGCGCCGCCAACTCCCCCAGCCGGCGCACGGCCGCCTCCAACTCGCTCGTCCAACGATTGCCCGCGTTCAACCGCAGGCAATCGTCGAATGCCCCAGCCTCGCCGAACAAATGCCCCGGCGCGAAACTGATGCCTTCCGCACGCGCCTGCTCGAACAACGGCCGCGTACTACACGGCCGCCCCTCGAACTCAGGCAGCTTCGCCCACAGTACGAGCCCACCTGCCGGATCGGTGACCTCCGTCCCGTCCGGGAAGTATCGCAGCACGGCCTCCCGCAGCGAGCGCTGCTGGCTTTGCAACGCCGCCTTCAGGCGCCGCAGATGCAAGGCATAGCCGCCCTTGGCCAACAACTCCGCCACCGCCGCTTGCTGCAACTCGGCCGTCGACATGCTCGTCGTGTACTTGAGCGCCTTGACGCGGTCGGTAAAACGTCCGCCGGCAATCCACCCCAATCGCAATCCCGGGCACAAGCTTTTCGAAAATCCACCGCAGAGAAGGACATTGCCATGCGCATCGTCGAAAACGCGCACGGGACTCGGCCGTGCCTCGCCAAAACACAAATCGCCGAAGATGTCGTCTTCGATCAGCGGTACATCACGCTCGCGCAAAAGCTTGACGAGCGAACGTTTCGCCGTATCGTTCGGCACGCTGCCGAGCGGGTTGTTGCCGTTCGCGACCGTCACCACGGCTTTGATCGGCGCACCGCGATCCAACGCCTGCTTCAACGCATCGACATCCATGCCCGTATGCGGCTTGCACGCAATGGGGAAAATACGCATCTCCAACGCACGCACCATCTGTAGGAGAACGTAGTAAGTCGGCGATTCGACGGCGATGAGATCGCCCGGGCGCGCCACCGCCCGCAGCGCCAAGTTCAACGCTTCGACGCAGCCGTTCGTGACGACGATCTCGTCCGGATCGAGCTCGCAGGCATATCGCATCGCCTGCCGCGCGATTTGGGCACGCAACGCCGGGTAACCGGTACCGCGCACGTGCGATCCGACAAGATCTCGATGCTGATAGGCAAGCCGTCGCAGCAACACGCTGAAACGCTCGACGGGATAAAGCGACGTTTCGGCCGACGCCAGATCCAACCGCACCGCCGCCGGCGCCCCCGCGATCGCCAAATGATCGCGCGCCTGCGCATCGAGTTCCGGCTCGGGGCGGGTCCATCGCCGCACGCCGTCACCTTTCATATCGCCTACCGCACTTGCCCGTTTGCCGCGTCGTGCGCGCTTTGCGACGAAATAGCCCGAGCGAGGCCTCGCCTCGATATGGCCGCGCGTTTCAAGCCAGCGCAACGCCTGTAGCGCCGTCGACATGCTCACGCCGTGCTGCATCGCCAGCGTGCGCACGGAGGGCACGCGCGTGCCCTCCGCCAGCGCCGCCTGTTCTATCCCGTCCCAAAGCCGTTGCGCCAATTGGACGTACAACGGTGCGTACAGCGGCGAGTCGTGCTCGGCAAAATCCATTGCGTTCGGAAGAAGGCGGGAAAATCTGTTATGTAACAGATTCCCCCCTGTTGTGTATAGGGACACCGCGCGGGCCATGCCATCATGGGCGCACCGAAACGGCACTTGGCACAGGAGTTCGAAGATGAATGCAGCAGCGTTGAAATACGATTTTCGTAGCGATACCGTGACGCGCCCGAGCGCCGCGATGCGCTCGGCCATGGCCGGCGCCGAGGTAGGCGACGACGTGTTCGGCGACGATCCGACGGTCAAACGGCTGGAGGCGCGCGTCGCCGAACTCATCGACAAGGAAGCGGCCGTGTTCCTACCCTCCGGCACGCAGTCGAATCTGATCGCGCTGATGACGCACTGCGAGCGCGGCGATGAATATCTCGTCGGCCAGCAGGCACATTGTTATCGATGGGAAGCGGGCGGCGCGGCCGTGCTCGGCAGCATTCAGCCGCAGCCGCTCGACAACGCACCCGACGGCACGCTTGCCCTGGCCGACATCGAAGCGGCCATCAAGCCCGACGACCCTCACTTTGCGCGCACGCGCCTGCTGGCGCTCGAAAACACGATCGGCGGCAAGATCCTGCCGACAGACTACGTACTCGACGCAACGGCGCTGGCCAAGCGGCACGGTTTGTCGTGCCACCTCGACGGGGCGCGGCTGTTCAACGCGGCCGTGGCGCTCGGTGTGCAGGCGGCAACACTCGCTCAGCCGTTCGATACGGTATCGGTCTGTCTTTCGAAGGGGCTCGGTGCGCCCGTCGGCTCGGTGCTCGTCGGCTCAGCGGCGGCGATCGCCCGGGCGCGCCGCCTGCGCAAAATGCTCGGCGGCGGTATGCGGCAAGCGGGCATCCTGGCCGCTGCCGGGCTTTTCGCGCTCGAACACAACATCGAGCGTCTCGCGCAAGACCACGCGAACGCACGGGCACTCGCGCAAGGCTTGGCCAAGCTGCCGGGGTTGACCGTCACCCAGCCCGATACGAACATCGTCTTCGTCGATGTCGATGCGTCGGTTGCCCCCGCCTTCGCGGCGCATCTCGCGCAGCATGGGATCGGCGTCGTATCCACGTACGGCTCGACACGCCAACGTTGGGTCACGCATCTCGACGTAGACGCCCAGGCGGTTGACAACGCCCTCTCGATTGCGTCGCAATTTTTGCTGCGATGACGATGGCCGGCTCCAATTAGTTGCTCATACAACCATTCACCGATCCGACGAAACCATTCAATAAGAGGCCCTGCCCATGCAAGCCGATAACTTTTCCCTGACCGACTACCTCCATCGAATCGACTACACGGGCACGCCGAAGGCCGACATCGAAACCGTTGCTCACATGATGCGGCGACAGCTCTTTTCGGTGCCGTTCGAAAACCTCGATGTGCAAGCGGGGAAAATCGTCTCGCTCGTGCCCGAGGAAATCGTCGAGAAGATCGTGGGACGCAAGCGCGGGGGCTACTGCTACGAAGTGAACGGGCTCTTCGCGATGGCGCTCGCATCGATCGGCGTTCCCTATCGATTCGTCGCGGCGCGGCCGATGATCTACCCGGCACGCCGGCCGCGCACGCATATGGCACTGGTTGTTACGCTGGGCGGCGAGCGCTGGCTCTGCGATCTCGGCTTCGGCAGCTACGGCATCCGTGCCCCCATGCGCCTCGATGCGTTGGACGTCGAAATCGAGCAGGACGGCGATACCTACATGCTGAGCCTGGGGGACGACGGGTTCTATCTGCTTCGCGCAAGAGTGGACGGACAATGGGCGAACCAGTACGCGTTCGACCTGTCGCCTCAAGAGTGGGTCGATTTCGTCCCGGCGAACTATCTGAATTCGACGCACCCCGATGCGATCTTCGTACAAAAGACGGTAGCCGTGCTGATGACGGATGCCGGCCGGAAAGTCTTGGGCGGCGACAGCTTCAAAACCGTCGCCCACGGCCGGACGGAACAGCGTAACGTTGCGCCCAACGAGTTGGCCGGGCTTCTCGCCCGCGAATTCGGATTGACGATGCCCAGCCGCGCTTGAATCATCGCGGGCGCGCTGTCACACATTGCCGGCGTGCATCGTCTAAGGTCCGTTGACGCAACCACGCCGGCTTTTCACGCACCGATATGACCACAGCGCCCGCCAGCTTACCCTCCGACCCCGATCCCTTCGATGCGCTCCGTCCGCGGCTGTTTTCCGTGGCGTACCGCATGCTCGGTACGCGCGCCGAAGCGTCCGGCTTGCGCCGCGACCTGCTCGGGCATCGTCTCGTCGATTTGGTCTTCCTGCGAGTTTCGCAAATCAACGGCTGCGCGTACTGCATCGATATGCACTGGCGCGATTTGATCAAGATGGACGTCGACCCTCG
>JBQCDS010000608.1:0-10133 GCA_051961035.1 Trinickia sp.
CGCAGGCCTGGCCGGCATCGCCGCGGCTTATACGCTGCTTGACGACCATCGCGTCGACAAAGTCCACCTGTTCGAAGCAAGCGGCCGCTATGGCGGACGCGCACGAACGGACAAGACGTCGATCCCGGGATTCGCGTTCGACATGGGGGCGCAGTACATCCAGGATCCGTCGATCAATCCGTTGACCGCGATCGCGAATGAGCTGGAATTCGAAACGATCGAAGAAGACGCGCTTTATGAACTGCGTGTGGAAGACGACGGCCAATGGGTCGATCTACCGACGACGACGCCCGAAGTTCAGGATGTCGTCGACGATATCCAGGAGTCGTACGACAAAGCAGCGCAGTACCCGAACGCCGTTGTGGCGAGAAAGCCTAGGGTCGACAAGGAGCAGGAGCTACTTGGCCATGCTACGTCGCCATACGGTCCGTTCACTGAATCGGCGGAAACCTGGCAATACATCGCGGCCGATCGCGCCCGCGAGGCCCACGGCGACGGAAAAAACAATCTGTTCGTCAAAGAGGGGATCGGTGCGCTCGTGTCGAAGTACGGACGCAACTTGAGCGCGCGATACGAATCGCGCTATGTCGAGCGCATGAACGCACGCGTGATGAAGATCACGCGCGACGAACAACGAGTGACGGTCCGCACGAGCGATCGCTCCGAAACGTTCGACGCGTGCATCGTCACCGTTCCGGTCTCGATTCTTGCGAACGACAGTCTCGCATTCCATCCGCCGCTTCCCGAATCCCATCGCCAAGCACTGAATGTGTTGCGGCTCGGCTCGTACAAGAAACTCGCCCTGCGCTTGCGCACGTCGGCCCCCGAGATCGTGCCGGGCACGAACTACTACCTCGTCAACGATGATCCGCGCGGGGTGTGGCAGTACTACCGGCTGCCCTTTTACCCCGACGTACTCGTGGCGCACACGTCGGGCGAGTTTGCCCGCCAACTCGATCAGTTCGAGGACAGCGAAGTGTTCACGCTGTTCAAGGATGCGATCAAGCGGGCCTATGACGACGGCATCCGCTTCACGACCGGCAAGGCCATCACCAATTGGAGTATCGACACCGCCGCGCTCGGTGCGTATTCCTACAGTGCATTCGTTGGCGGAGGGCGCGACGACCCGGACGCGCTGCATGCTCGCGTCGCGCTGGCCGAGCCGGTGGGGCGCGTGCATTTCGCGGGCGAGGCAACGAATCTCGATTACTACGGCACGTTGCAGGGCGCCTACTTCGAGGGCTGCCGGGCCGCCGCCGAGGTGCTGAGCGACGCGCGCTGAGTCCTATTCGAAAGCGTGGCGCGGGCGGGTAAGCACGCTCGCATACGTGACTGTGACCGATGTAGAAACGTTGTTTAGGAGAACAAAATGACGATCAAACGATTTTATGTGAGAGGCCACGGCGGCCAGTCCGATCAGCCGCTGCCCCCGAGCACGGACATCGCGCTGCAAGTGATCACCGTGGGGCAGTTCGGTAGCACGATGTCGGACGAGGTGGCTGATGCCATCATCGACGGCCATTGCACCTACGATGACATCGATGCCGCGATTACCCAAGAGCGGATCATCTATTGGACGCGAGCGGAGCGAGACGAGTGGTATCGCTATCGCTCGCCCGATCGTTTGCACTTCACGGCGCCGCCGCTCAGCCGTTGGGATTTCGATACGCTGACGATCAATCTCACGCTGGAAGGGGACGATGAGTTGGGAGAGTGCGGCTTGTGCTATTGGGATCCGAACACGAGCCAGCTCGTGTGGCTGCAAGTCCTTGACGATGGCGAGGAGATGACGCTCGCGGAAATGGCCGACGCGATCGGCGATATGCTTGGGCCGGACGATACCGCCGAGCTTTATTGGGCCGCATGCATGAGCGCCGATTACTGGCACGGCAGGCACAAAAAGGTGTCGCGCAACCCGTTGGTTCTTTAGGCGCGTGTTTCGCGGCAATCGTTCGATGCGCCGCCGCCGGCGCGATGCCCAGCGGCGGCCGGCCGCGCGTCACACTTCGACGATCCTATCCCACTCGAACTGCTCGTTTTCAAGGCGGCCGCTGCGACGGCTCACATACCCGCGCGGGTTGCAGACAACGCGCGTGCCGTTCGCCACGTAATCGAACGCGGTGTGCGTGTGCCCGTGCACCCAAAGCGCGACCGGTGGGCCGACGAGCTCGGGCAGATGGCTGACGAAGCCTGCCGAGGCGGGATCGTCCGCGAAGCGATCGGCAAGGCTCTGGCGATGCGGCGCGTGATGAGTGACGACGATGGTTTTGCCCGCGAACGGCTTTGCAAGCTCTTGCTGGAGCCACGCGCGAGCGTGGGCGTGCAGCGCGAGCGTGTCGGCCACTGTAAACAGCCGTGGACGCTCGCCGGCTGTCGCCGTGGCCGTGGCACTCGAAGGCCATGTCACTTGGATCGGGCCGCGAAAATCGAGCATGACTTTTTCGGCGGCGGCGATCGAGGTGGCCATGTCTTGGTCGCTGGCGCCGAACAGCTCGAAGTCGGTCCAAAGCGTCGTGCCGAGCACGCGCCAGCGGTCATCCGGGCCGACGAGCGCGGCGTTGTTTAGGTAGTGCACGTTGTCGACGCTGCCGGCGGCGTCGCGCATCGCCACTTCGAGCGCACCGAATTCGCCGTCGTAGTACTCGTGGTTGCCCGGCACGTAGACGATGGGCACCGCCGCACCGAACGTTTGCGCCGCCCAGCGAATGCCTTCGGCGTGATTGTGGATATCGCCGGCGAGAATGACCAAATCGGCGTCGGCGTGCGGGATGGCTTCCGGCTCATCGCACTCTAAGTGCAGATCGGACAACACGCGAATTTTCACGAAGGGCCTCCTTGCTCGATGAATTGGGGTGCCGGGCGAAGTGGGAACGTCGGTCAGGCGGTCAGCCGCCGCGCTTCGTACGGCCGCACGCAGCGGCCGGCGACGATCCTTAGCGTAGCACTTTGCCCGGATTCATCAGCCCGAGCGGGTCGAGAGCGGCCTTGATCGTGCGCATGAGCCCCATCTCGACAGCGGATTTGTAGTGCGTCGCGTCGTCGACCTTGAGCTGCCCTAGGCCGTGTTCAGCGCTGAATGTGCCGCGATGGCGGTGCACGCTGTCGTAGACGATGTGGTTCAGCGACGCTTGATACTTCTCGAGGAACGCCTGCGCATCGACACCTTCCGGCGCCTGGACGTTGTAATGGAGATTGCCGTCGCCGAGGTGGCCGAACGTCACCATGCGCGCGCCGGGGACGGCCGCCGCGATGGCCGCATCGGTCTCTTCGATGAACGTGCCGATGCGTGAGATCGGGACGGCGATATCGTGCTTGATGTTCAACCCTTCTTCGGCTTGCGCGAGCGGGATGTGCTCGCGCAAGTCCCAAAACGCGCGCGATTGGGCGAGGTTTTCGGCCACGACGGCATCCTCGACGAGCCCCGATTCGAGCGCTTGCTCCATCAACTGTTCGAACAGCGTCCGAGCGTGTGCTTCGCTTTCGTTGTCCGACAGTTCGAGCAGCACGACTTGCGCGTGCCGTTCGCCGAACGGATAGCGCAACTGCGGAAAATGCTTGCCCACGAGATTCAGGCAGAAATCGGACATCAACTCGAAGCCCGTCAGCAGCGGGCCCGCGCAGCGATGCGCGAGCGCGAGAAATTCAAGCGCGGCATGCGGCGAGGCCAGCGCGGCGAGCGCCGTGACGCGCGCGGCGGGCAGCGGATACAGCTTCATCACGGCGGCTGTGATCACGCCCAGCGTGCCTTCCGCGCCGATATACAAATCGCGCAAATCGTAGCCGGTGTTGTCCTTGCGCAGCGCGCGCAGCCCGTCCCAAATCTCACCTTGCGGTGTCACGACTTCCAAGCCCAGGCACAGCTCCCGCGTGTTTCCGTAGCGAAGCACGCCGGTGCCCCCGGCGTTCGTCGCGAGGTTGCCGCCGATGGTGCAACTGCCTTCGGCGGCGAGACTGAGCGGGAATAGACGCTGCGCGGCCAGCGCATGGTTTTGCACCTCGGCCAGCACCACGCCCGCTTCGACGGTGATCGTGTTGTTGTGGGGATCGAGCTCGCGTATGCGGTTCATGCGCGCGAGGCTCAAGACGGCTTGCGCGCCCGTGGCGTCGGGCGTGGCGCCGCCCGCGAGCCCGGTATTGCCGCCTTGCGGCACGAGCGCGACGCGGTGCGCGTTGGCGAGTGTGACGACGGCGGCCACTTCCTGGGTCGTGCCGGGCCGCAGCACCGCGCACGCGGCGCCTGTGTAGCGGCGGCGCCAATCGGTGAGGAAAGGCGCGGTGTCGTGCGGATCGGTGAGTACGTGCGAAGCGCCGATGGCGTCACGGCAGGCGGCGACGAATGCGTCGCGGGTAGAGCAAATGGAATCGGTCATGACGGTTGGACTGAGAAAACTTGCACGATCACTGCCGCTATCGTTGGGCGCCGGTGTCGGCACTTCGCCGCGCCGCGCGCCATGCGCGTTTGAAGGGCGCGACATAGGCGAGCGCGCAGCCGATGAACACCACGGCGAGCGCGGCTTCGATCCAACCGAGCCGCGCCGACGTCGCGCCGTCGGTCATCCCGCGCACGATCCCTTCGGCCATGTAAAGCAGCACGAGCATCGGCGTCCATTGCAGCGTATAGAGCTTGCGCCGCCACACGCCGGGCAGGGCGCATGCAAGCGGCAGCGCCTTGAGCACGAACGCCGAGCCGCCCGGGCGCAGCGGAGCGAGCCAGCATTCCCATGCTACTGCGAGCACAATCAAGGCCACGAGCGCGAGCGTGGCACCGATTGCCCATCGCGCGCGCGCCGTCACGGGAGGCGGCACGGGCGTCGAGCGCGCGGTTGCGCCATCGGAAGTCATGGACGGCCGCCTAACAGCGATACCGTCCGCGCAAGCCGGGCGCCGAGCGCCCAAGCAAGCGTTTTTTCGTCGGCCGAGAGCGCCGATTCGCGCGCGCCGACGCCGGATACATGCGAAGCACCGTATGGTGTGCCACCCGATCGCGTGGCTGCCAGCGCGCCTTCGGTGTAAGGAATGCCCACCATTAACATGCCGTGATGGAGCAGCGGCAGCATCATCGAGAGAAGCGTCGATTCTTGGCCGCCGTGCATGCTGCTCGTCGACGTGAACACGCACGCGGGCTTGCCGGCTAGTGCGCCGCTCATCCATTGGGGTGTCGTGCCGTCGAGGAAGTATTTCAGCGAAGCGGCCATATTGCCGAAGCGCGTAGGCGAGCCGAGCGCCAAGCCCGCGCATTCTTCGAGATCGCGCAGTTCGGCGTACGGCGGGCCGTCGAGCGGGATCGCCGGTTCGGTGGCTTCGCTCACGGCGGATACGGCCGGCACGGTGCGCACGCGTGCTTGCATGCCCGGCACGCTGTCCACACCTTGGGCGATGGCCAGGGCCAAATCGCGCGTTGCGCCGTGCCGGCTGTAATAAAGTACGAGGATGTCTTTCATAGGCTTCGGTCGTGAGCGGCTTATTATAGGGGCAGGCCGCCGCGCGCCGCCGCCCTCCCATCGAGCACGTGCCGCGCGGCCCGTCGAATGAATAGGAGAACGATTCTTGCGGACGCTCAGCTCCGAACTGAACACGCTCAAACGTCTCGCGCGCTTCGCCGCGAAACGCAGCCGCGAAGATCGCATCGCTCAAGTAGCGGGCAGCCTGACGTTTACGACGATGCTCGCGATCGTCCCGCTCGCGACGGTGGCCTTCGCGCTGTTCACGGCGTTTCCGATCTTTGCGCAATTTCAGGCATCGCTGCAGGTGTTCCTAGCGCAGCATTTGATGCCGGATCAGATCAACAACCAGATCTTCAATTATTTGAACCAGTTTGCGTCGAAGGCGAAGGGGCTGACGACTGCCGGGATGATCGCGCTGTTCGTGACGTCGGTGATGACGATGATGACCGTCGAATCGGCGTTCAACGTGATCTGGCGCGTGGTGAAGCCGCGTCCGTTCGCGCAGCGCGTGCTCGTTTATTGGGCGATCGTCACGTTGGGCCCGCTGCTCATCGGCGTGAGTTTGTCGATTTCCTCCTATCTCTTTGCGCGCTCTGCCATGCTGGCCGGCGGACACGTGCCGCCCTTGGTGGAATGGGCACTGACCGGCACGGCTTTGCCGTTGACCACGCTCGCGTTCGCGCTGCTTTACGTCTACCTGCCCAATTGTCCCGTGCAATGGCGCGATGCCGTCCTGGGCGGGCTGCTGGCGGCCGTTGCGTTCGAATTCGCCAAGCGCGGATTCGGCTTTTACGTTCGCAGGATGCCAACCTACACCGCTGTCTATGGCGCGTTTGCCCTCGTGCCGCTGTTCTTGTTGTGGGTGTATCTGTGCTGGTTCATCACGCTGGCGGGCGCCACGTTCGTGTCGGCGCTGCCCGCGATTCGCGCCGGGGAATTTCATCGGCGGCGCTATGCGGGTAGTGACTTGCTGGACGCGCTCGAAATGCTCGTGCGTCTGGACGAAGCGCGGGAGGCGGGGCGGCCGGGCCTCACGCCGATGGAACTTGCACGCATGGTCCGATGCGACATCGATACGATCACGCGGCTGCTCGTCAAACTAGCGCGGCGCGAGTGGGTCACGCGCCTCGCGGACGACAACGAGCGGCGTTTCGTTCTGATCGCGAACCCGGCGCAGATCACGGTCGGACGGCTGTTCGATATGTTCGTGATCGACCGGCCCGAACTCGAATATCAGCTGCGGCTGGATTCGACGCGCGTCGATACGGCGATGCTGCTTGACGCGTTGCACAACCCGAAGCTCGATCTGACGATCGCCACGCTGGTGGCGGCGCGCAACGCACGCGGCGCGGATGGTCGCGAGGGCCAGGCGGCGCGCGCGTCTTGGCCGCATTTGCCGGCGTAGGCCGGCGCGGGGGCAGGTGCCGGCGCAGGTAGGTGCCGATGACGATGCCGGCCGTTACTGCGCAGCCGCGTCGAGCGCGCCGAGTGTCGCCCCCGTGACTTCCGCACCGCGCGCTTGCTTCCCGCACAACGCCCGCGCTTTCAAAGCGAAATTCTGCCGATGCAGATGTCCTTGAACATCACCCAATCGCCCATCAAGCTGTAAAGCGGATGACGAAACGTGGCGGGGCGATTCTTTTCGAAGAAGAAGTGCCCCGCCCAGGCGAAGCCGTAGCCACAGACGACGGCGGCCGGCAGCCAGCGCCAACTGCCCGTCGCGACGGCCATGGCGAGGCAGCCGATCACGCCGAGCGAGCCGACGAAGTGCAGGCGACGGCAGACGATATTCCGATGCTCGCCCAGATAGAACGGGTAAAACTCGGCGAAGCTCCCGAAGCGAGCGGCATGCGCACCGTGAGTCATGGCTTTCCTCCGTTTGCTCTGGTCGAGCGCGCCCGCCAGCGGCTTATTGCGTCGCAGCAATCGACTCAGCGGCTGGCATTCTTAGCAAAGCGCCCCGGCGAACGAAAACCATTTTCCGGCGATCGCAGCGAAGATGCAATTCGGCCGTTCGGCCTAGTGGCGAAAGCATCTGCGCGCGCGTATCGTCAAACCGGTTGCATCGCTGCGACCGAGCGCGCGAACGTGTAAAGCGCGTCTAGCGTGCCGTCGGGCTGCTCGCTCATCAAGGCATGGCCCGCGTCGAGCGTGACGACATCGAGCGGCGCGCCCGCTGCCTTGAGCGCGTCGACAAGCGCGCGTGTAGCACGCGCCGGCGTCATCATGTCCTTCGCGCCCAGTACGAGCCGCACGGGGCAGCGCACTTGCGCGGCGCGTTCGAGGCCGTGCGCGTAGCTGTTGCAGGCGGCGAAATCGGTATGGAACAGGCTCGGTTCGCCGCAGGCCGAAACGCGCTCCATCAAGCGCTGATTGACGCCGTGTAGCCAGAAGCCGGGGGCCGGGCACGACGGCTTGGCGGCAATCGTCGAGTGCGACCAGCGGTTGACGAGCTCGATCGCCTCGGGTTCGCGGGTGAGCGCGGCATCGAGCAAAGCGTCGGAGACAACCATGGGTACAGCCGTCGCCACGAGCGCGGCGCCTAGCGCGCGCCCCGGGTAACGGGCCGCGAAATCGAGCGCGACGAGCGATCCCATGCTATGCCCGACGATGAGCGCGCTCGGCGCGCCCGCCGCCTCCAGCAGGTCGGCAAGCCAGTCGGCCATCGCCTCGATCGTCGTTTTCGCCGGCCCCTCGCTGCGGCAGTGGCCGGGCAGATCGACGGCCAGCACGTTCAAGCCGTGATGTGCGAAGTAGCGGCTTTGCAGGGCCCAGACGCTGTGGTCGTGCTGCGCGCCGTGCACGAACACAGCCGTCGGCAGGTTCGGATCGAAGCGCTTGCCGCCGGTGTAGGCGTAGGCGGCCTTGCCTTGGACGGTCAGCTTCATACAGGCTCCTTTCGCGAAGGTGCGCTCCCGCCCGGTTTCGCGGTGCTTTTGCCCGCGGCTTTTAGGGCGCGCTTGAGGTCGTCGATCAAGTCGTCGGGGTCCTCCAGCCCGATCGACAGCCGGATCGTTCCCTCGGTGATGCCTGCCGCCGCGAGCGCGGCGGCGTCCATTCGAAAATGCGTCGTCGAGGCGGGATGGATGACAAGCGAGCGTGCGTCGCCCACGTTGGCGAGGTGAGAGAACAGCGTCAGTGCCTCGATGAATCGGCGGCCGGCGGCGCGATCGCCGCGCAAGTTGAAGCTGACCACCGCGCCCGCGCCGCGCGGCAGGAGGCGCTTGGCGAGCGCGTAATCAGGGTGCGTTTCGAGCTCGGGGTAAGCCACCGATTCGACGCCCGGCTGCGAGGCGAGGTATTCGACGACCTTGCGCGCGTTCGAGACGTGCCGCTCCATTCTCAGCGGCAAAGTCTCGATTCCCTGTAGCAGTTGCCAGGCGGCTTGCGGATGCAGGCAGGCGCCGAAATCGCGCAGGCCCTCGCGGCGGGCGCGCAGCAAGAACGGGGCGACGGTGCTTTCTTCGGCGAATACCATGCCGTGAAAGCCGTCGTACGGCTCGGTGAATTCGGGAAAGCGGCCCGATGCGGTGAAATCGAACGTGCCGCCATCCACCAGCACGCCGCCGATCGTCGTGCCGTGGCCGCCGAGGAATTTCGTTGCCGAGTGATAGACAAAATCGGCGCCGTGCTCGAACGGTTTGATGAGGAACGGCGTCGTGAACGTCGAATCGACGAGCAACGGGATCGCTTGAGCATGAGCGATGTCGGCGATTGCTTCGATATCGAGCACCTCCAAATTCGGATTTCCCAGTGTTTCGCCAAGGAAAAGGCGCGTGTTGGGGCGCACGGCCGCGCGCCAGCCGTCAAGATCGCCCGGCTTGACGAATGTCGTTTCAATACCGAAGCGGCGCAGCGTGTAATGCAGCAGATTATGAGAGCCGCCGTACAGCGCGCTGGACGCGACGATGTGCGACCCGGCGCCCATCAGCGTGACGATGGCCAGATGCAGCGCGGCCTGGCCGCTTGCGGTGCCGATCGCGCCGACGCCGTTCTCGAGCGCGGCCACGCGCTCTTCGAACACGGCAACGGTCGGATTCGAGATGCGCGAATAGACGTGGCCCGCGCGCTCCATATTGAAAAGCGCGGCGGCGTGATCCGCGTCGCGAAAGACGAACGCCGTGCTTTGGTAGATGGGCGTGGCGCGCGCGCCGGTCGCGGGGTCGGGGGCCGCGCCGGCGTGCAGCGCGAGCGTATCGAAGCGGTTGGCGGACATGACGAACGGCCGGGCAGGCCGGCAAGGGTTGGGGTGCCGGCCATCGTAACATTGGCCGCATCCCGCACGCTTCGCCGCCACGCTTCGCCGCCACACTGTGCGCCGCCGGTCCGAATGACGGGCACTTCGCTTTCCTTTTGTAGGCCTTTCCGCTAGGATCGACCGATCCACTCAAGCATCACCGGGAGATGAAACATGAGAGTCAGCGACATCCTGAAGGTCAAGGGCAACACGTTGTATACGGTCACGCCCGATACCGCGCTGCATGATGCGGTGAATACGATGGCCGAGCACGACATCGGCTCGCTCGGCGTCTTGTTGTTCGGCGATCTGGTCGGCTTGCTGACATTCCGCGAGATAATCTTCAGTTTGAAGCAAAACGACGGCAGCGTGGGCACGGCCACGATCCGCAAAGTCATGGACGATCACCCGATCACGTGCACGCCCGAGACGGACGTGAACGAAGTCCGCCG
>JBQCDS010000609.1:0-3310 GCA_051961035.1 Trinickia sp.
ATCGATCGTCCGGACGAGATCGATGCCGCCCTTCGCGGTGCCGATGCGGTCATCAATTGTGCGGGGCCGTTTCTCGACACGGCATTGCCGATCGTCGACGCGGCGCTGCGAGCGCGCATTCCGTACCTCGACGTGACGGCCGAGCAGCCTGCGGTTCAATCGATCGTCGATCGACGCGATGCGGACGCGCGCGAGGCTGGGGTGACGCTGATCCCGGCGGCGGCGTTTTACGGTGGGCTTGCGGATCTGCTCGTCACGGCGGGCGCCGACGCGGGCAGGCCGATCGAGCGCGTCGATATCGCCGTCGGGCTCGACAGTTGGCAGCCGACACGCGGAACCCGAGTGACGGGCGAGCGCAATCGCGCGACACGAATGATTCAGCAGGGCGGCAAGCGGGTTCCGCTTCCCCAGCCGGCACAGGAAGGGGCGTGGTCCTTCGGGGCTCCGTTCGGCGAACAAGAAGTGGTGATGCTGCCGTTCACGGAGGTGTTGACGGTATCGCGTCATCTGCCTGTCGATACCGTCGAATCATGGTTCGTTCTTTCGGCGTTGCGCGAGTTGCGCGATCCCAATACGCCGCCGCCGACGCCGAACGACGAACTGGGCCGTTCCGCTCAGCAATTCGTGATGGATGTCGTTGTCGCGCAGGACGGCGCGACGCGCCGCGTGACCGCAACCGGCCGGGACATCTACGCGGTGCGCGCGCCGATCATCGTCGAGGCGGCCGAGCGGTTGCTGAGCGGTAGAACGTCGGCGAAGGGCGGCGTCGCCAGTCTCGGTGAGATTTTCGATGCGGCCGATTTTTTGAAGGCGCTCGATACCATCGAAGTGACCTACGGCCCGGCGCGCGGCCCGGCGCTGAGAAGAAGGCATGCCTTCGCCAAGTAACGAAGCGGGCAAGGCCATCGATAGCGAGCGGATCGAATCATCGCTGAACGCATCATTTTTGTCTTCGCCGCGGTGTCCAAATGTCTTACGTGTCACCGCCGGATATACAATGCGAGCGTTCGAAACGCGACGGTGATTTCATGGATTCCTCTTTACACGCCCTGCTCCAGACAATCGACGCCAATAAGGCGAAGCTCGACGCGGCAAGCCCGCTGCCGCTGCATGCTCTCGAGTCGCTGCGCGACGCGCTGACGCTGGAGTGGACCTATCACGCGAATGCGATCGAGGGCAACACGCTCACGCTCGCTGAAACGAAAACCGTACTCGGCGGTATGGCGGTGGGCGGAAAGACGCTACGCGAACACTTCGAAGCATTGAACCAGCGAGATGCGATTCGCTACGCCGAGGAGATCGTCGGCCATAACGAGGCACTCTCGGAGTCACAAATCCGTCATATTCACGGCCGAGTGCTCAAGAACATCGACGATAACGAGGCCGGCCAGTACCGCCGTGTGAACATCAACATCGACGGCGCAAGCGCGGCGCTCCCGGATTTCTCTCAACTACCGGTGCGGATGGCGGGCCTCATCGATTGGCATGCGCAAGCCGGCGCGATGCACCCCGTCGAGCGGGCAGCGGAACTGCACGCCCGATTTGCGAAGATCAGCCCGTTTGTCGGCGGAAACGGCAGAATCGGCCGGCTGCTCGCCAATGTGGAACTGATGAAATCGGGCTATCCGCCGGCGATCATCCGTCAGGAAGATCGCGCGGCGTACGACGAGGCACTCGACAAGGCGTGCGGGGCCGGTGCTTACGATGCCATTACACGCCTAACCGCCGAGGCCGTTCAAAGGACGCTCGAAGCGTACCTGATGCTCGCAAAGCGCGACTGACCTCAAGCCGCTCCGTACCCGCCTCCACCGGGCGTCTGGATCACAACGACATCGTCTTCATCAAGCTGCATGCGATGGCGCGCGCCGAAATCCTCTCGCGTGCCGTCTTTGCGCTCGATCCAATTCACACCGCATGCCCCGGGCGCTCCGCCTTCGAGCCCGAACGGCGGCACGAGACGCCGGTTCGCCAGCATCACAGCGGTCATCGGCTCCAAGAACCGCACGCGCCGCTCGCTCCCATCGCCGCCGCGATGCCGTCCATCGCCGCCACTGCCCAGGCGAATGCGGAACTCATCGAGCCGCACCGGGAAGCGCCATTCCAGCACCTCCGGATCGGTCAAACGCGAGTTCGTCATATGCGTTTGCACGGCGCTGCAACCGTCGAACGTCGGGCCGGCACCGGACCCGCCGCAAATCGTTTCGTAGTACTGGAGACTATCGTTGCCGAACGTAAAGTTATTCATCGTGCCTTGCGCACCGGCCATGACGCCGAGCGCACCATAGATCGCATCCGTCACGACTTGCGACGTTTCCACGTTCCCGGCGACGACGGCGGCCGGATAACGCGGGTTCAGCATCGAGCCTTCGGGGATCCGGATGTCAAGCGGCTTTAAACAACCCGCATTGAGCGGAATGTCTTCGTCGACGAGCGTGCGGAACGCATACAGCACGGCTGCCTTGCAGATCGCCGAAGGGGCATTGAAGTTGTTCGGCTGCTGTTCGCTCGTGCCGGTGAAATCGATGACGGCCGAACGCTTGACCTTGTCGATCGAAACGCTGACGGCAATCTTCGCGCCATCGTCGAACGCGTATTCGAAGCGGCCGTCCTTCAGCACGGACAGGGTGCGCCGTACGACTTCCTCAGCGTTGTCCTGAACGTGTTGCATGTAGGCCCGCACCGTATCCACGCCGAACTGCTTGCACATCCGCTCCAATTCCTGCGCGCCTTTCGTGCAGGCTGCCACTTGCGCGCGCAAATCGGCCAGATTCTGCTCGACATTGCGCACCGGCCACGGGCCGGACAGCAGCTTGTCGCGAATGCGGCCTTCAAGGAAACACCCTTGAGCGACCAACTGAACGTTATCCAGCAGCACGCCTTCTTCATCGACATGGGTTGAATCGGGCGGCATCGAGCCGGGCGTCACGCCCCCGATGTCCGCATGATGGCCACGCGCCGCGACATAGAACATCGGATCGCTCGAACCCTCCCCGAACACGGGCATGATGACCGTGACGTCGGGCAAGTGAGTGCCGCCCGCATAGGGAGCGTTCAGCACGAATGCGTCGCCCGGCCGCATCGAACCGATTCGGCGTTCGATGATCGTGCGCACGCTTTCGCCCATCGATCCGAGATGCACGGGCATATGCGGTGCGTTGGCGATCAAGTTGCCGCTCGCATCGAACAGCGCACATGAAAAATCCAACCGTTCCTTGATGTTGACCGAGTACGACGTGTTCGCGAGCGTCACGCCCATTTGCTCGGCGATCGACATGAACAGGTTGTTGAACACTTCGAGCAGCACCGGGTC
>JBQCDS010000610.1:0-2490 GCA_051961035.1 Trinickia sp.
ATTCGCGCAGTGGACTGGCACCCGCCGCTGGCGGCGTAGCCGGCGCTAAGAGCCGCACGCATGTCATCGTGACGGCACCCATCAACGCTGCGAAGCCGAAGCTCCAGCGCCAGCCGAGCGCATGGCCTAGCCAGTTCGCGAACGGCACGCCGACGATCGTCGCGACCGTGAGCCCCAGGAACATGCGGCCCACGGCGACGGTGCGGCGGTTCTCGGGTACGAGCGAGGTCGCGACGAGTGCCGCGACGCCGAAATAAGCCCCGTGCGGCAATCCGCTGACGAAGCGGAATACGAGCATCCAGCCGTAGCTCGGCGCGAGCGCGCTCAGCGTGTTCCCCGCGACGAACAGCGCCATCAGTGCAATCAACAAGTCCCGGCGATCGAGCCGGGCGCCGAGCACGGCGAGCGTGGGCGCACCGACCACCACGCCCAACGCGTAGGCGCTAATGACATGGCCCGCCACCGGCGCGGTGATACCGAGCCCCCGTGCGAAAAGCGGCAGAACGCTCATCGTCGCGAATTCGGTCACGCCGATCGCAAAGCCGCCCACCGCCAACGCCAGGAGGACCCAGGCCGCTTTGTTCTTTGCTGCTTCAATTTGGTGCATGATGGACTGCCGTAATCCGACCGGGTTAACCCGAAAAGCAGCCATTCTAGTGGCGCGGCGAAATTTTCGCTTGAGCGTGTGTCGACGGGGTTGGGATCGGTTCCTTTTAGGAAAGAACGCGCGCCGGGCGGCAATTTGCATTCGCCAAGCGGCGATGGCCGCGGACGGCTTTGATCCCTGTCATTTTTACGCGCGCGCCTCTCATCGGGACGTGCTAGAACCGAAGCAATCCGCAACCGCACCCTGCGAGGGACTTCGATGAACGAGTACTGCATGTTCAAGGGCACACTGCTCAATGCCGCGCCCTTCCTGTCGAAGTACGTCGGCAGCCCCCATTACGTGATCAGAGTCCAAGGCGCCGACGACGCGGTGTTCAAGATCGTCGTCAATTCCGCTTCGACGCAGATCGGCGAGGACGGCAACTACGACGTCTACTCGTATGCGGACCTGAACTTCGTGGATCCGGTCACCGATAAGCTGACGGGGCTCGCGCTAGGGCTGCACGTGTCGGATTCCCCTCGGCTCGATTATTGGCAGGACAAGAGCTTGCTCGATCTGCATCGGATGAGGCCGATTCCGTACGCCGGGGTGGATGGGGAGCGGGCGGACGTCAACGATGTCGTCAACGCCATGCTCTCCATCGATATCAGCCGGGAGCCCGAACCGATACCGTACGACAGCGGTAAGGGCGAACCGCAGCCGCGCGATTTCTACCCGCCCAGCGAAGCCGGCGTGATCGTGTACGGTTTCGGCTTTCTGTTTCAACCGAAGCAGGACGGGCTGCATGAAACGCACATGAATCAGGGCAACCCGCGTGGCCCGCATTGGAAGGAGAACGGGGCGTTTCAGGACGGCGCGGTGATCGTGCAGCGAACGAACGGCTTCGCCGCGATCTTCACCGCGTTTCAGACGCAGTATCTGCCTACCGATTCGAACGGCTTCCCGATGAAGGGCGCGCGCCCGCTTCCCGAATACATCCTCGGATCGAGCTGAGCGGGCGGTGCTGTTTTCATCGGCGGTTGACGTTTACCGCTTACGGCGTATCGGGCGTCGGCGTCGGCGATGAGCCGGCGCCTGCCGGTGGGAACCCGCCGTTCTCGCGGGGCGTACCGGCGGCCGGCTCGCCAACGTTCGGCGGCGCGATCGTTGGCGCAAGCTGCGGCGCCGGGCTACTCGTCGGGCTCATGGTCGCTCCGGGCGAGGCGGTAGCCGGCCCTGTCGCCGGCGTGCCGCTCGCCGGTACCCCGATCAAGGGAGGTTCGGACGCCGGTAACGGCGCCGACGCTTGCGGCGGCACCGCGGACGAGGCAGCGCTACTCGGCGCGGCTTGCGACGCCGCCGGTATCGGCGCCGAAGATGGCGCGGCAGGCTTCACTGCCGGCGGCGCGTGATGAACCGGCCCGGACACCCTCGGCGCCTGCGGCTTGGAACCCGAGAGCCATGCCATCCACGCCCTCAGCTTGTCGCGGAACTGATCGAACGGGCTCGGCTGAACCTCGGTGTCGAAACGCACACGCGAATCGATGATCCGCGCACGCAATGCCCGCTGGAAGAAATCGCCGACCATCGGCAGCGCGCTGTGCGCTCCCTCGCCCCAATAGTTACCGCCGAGCGCGACGCGGCCGTCGTCGAACCCGACCCACGCACCGGCGACGAGCTGCGGATGCATCAGAATGAACCAGCCGTCGGTATTGCCCTGCGTCGTGCCGGTCTTACCCGCGACATCGGCGCGGATGCCGAAGCGTGTCCGGATGCCCGCGCCGGTGCCGTGATTCACCACATCGCGCATGACGTCGATCAGCGTGCGGTCCGCCGCGACCGGCAACGCCTGTTCCGGCGATGCGGGCTCGAACTGCGCGAGTACCTGACCGTTGCGATCGTCG
>JBQCDS010000611.1:0-2476 GCA_051961035.1 Trinickia sp.
GCCCTACTTCGACCACTTCGCCCGTGATCTCGTGGCCGAGCACGAGACCGACCGGCGCGGTGGTACGGCCGCGCACCATGTGCTGGTCGGACCCGCAGATATTCGTGCTCACGACTTTTAGAATGACGCCATGCCCAATCGCGCGTCCGCTCGGGTCCACCATCTTCGGATAGTCGATTTTCTCGACCGAAACCTTGCCCGGCCCTTGATACACGACGCCTCGATTGTTGCTCATCGCATTGTCTCCTTCGATTGTTGGAAATCACCGCTGCACGCTCCTCGATGGAGCGATCCGGCACTCCTTGAACATTACGCAAAGATGCGACATAGGGGACTAGCAAAAAGCGACAAGGGTTTGCATCGCCACGACACGCGCGCGAAAATGCGCACCCACGACGCGTCGAACCGGATCGACGCCGCCGGCGACCGCGCGGGGCCAGTGTCGTTTTCCGCCGATTTCCGGACGCATGAGTGATAACCCGACCTCGCTTGCATCCTTAGAATCGATCCAGCCTTTTCGTCTTGCGTCGCTCTTGCATCGAGCGGCGCTCTTTCGCGTCGCCCGTATCGTGCGACACCCCGGCGCTGCCGCGAACCCACCCGCGCGCCACCACGCCCGATCACCCGTGCCCGAGAGCGTTTCGTTCGCGCTCGCGTGCTTGGCAACGCCATTTTCAGGAGTGTGTCAATTGAGTCGTCCGCAAAAGCGCACCGCCCGCAACCGATCCTCGAACCCGCGACTGTCGGTGCCCGATGTCACGGTCATCGATCCGGCCCTTTTGAAGCGCGCGGTCGGCGCCATGGCGCTCGGCAACGCCATGGAATGGTTCGACTTCGGCGTCTATAGCTATATCGCGGTCACGCTCGGCAAAGTGTTCTTTCCGTCCAGCAGCCCTTCGGCACAATTGATCGCGACATTCGGCACGTTCGCCGCCGCCTTTGTCGTGCGTCCGATCGGCGGCATGGTGTTCGGCCCGCTCGGCGACAAAATCGGCCGCCAGCGCGTGCTCGCCATGACCATGATCATGATGGCCGTCGGCACATTCGCGATCGGCCTCATTCCGAGCTACGCATCGGCCGGCATGCTCGCCCCCGTCCTCTTGCTCGTTGCCCGCCTCGTGCAAGGCTTTTCGACGGGTGGCGAATACGGCGGCGCGGCAACGTTCATCGCCGAATTCTCGACGGACCGCCGGCGCGGTTTCGCCGGCAGCTTCCTCGAATTCGGCACGTTGGTGGGCTACATTCTCGGCGCGGGCACGGTGGCGTGGCTCACGGCAACACTCTCGCCGCAGGCGCTGCTTTCGTGGGGATGGCGCGTGCCGTTCTTCATCGCCGGCCCGCTTGGGATCGTCGGCTTGTACGTTCGACTGAAACTCGAGGAAACGCCGGCATTCAAGAAAGAAGCGCAGGCACGCGAAGCCAATGAACGCTCGCGGCCCAAGCAGACATTGCTCGCACTAATCAAGGAGCAAGCCAAGCCGCTGATGCAATGCGTCGGGCTCGTGCTGATCTTCAACGTGACCGACTACATGGCGCTTTCGTACTTGCCGAGCTACCTGTCGGCGACGCTGCACTTCAACGAGTCGAACGGGCTCTTCATCGTTCTGGCCGTCATGGTGCTGATGATGCCGATGACACTGTTCGCGGGCCACCTGTCCGATTTGATCGGACGCAAACCCGTGATGTTGTTCGGCTGCTTGGGCTTGCTCGTCTTGTCGATTCCCGCGCTGCTGCTGATCCGCACGGGCACGATGCTGTCGGTGTTCAGCGGCATGCTGATCCTTGGCGTGTGCCTGTCCACGTTCACGGGCGTCATGCCGTCGTCGCTGCCCGCCCTCTTCCCCACCCGCATCCGCTATGGCGCACTCGCGATCGGCTTCAACGTTTCCGTGTCGCTGTTTGGCGGAACGACGCCGCTCGTCGCCGCGTGGCTCGTCGATCGCACCGGCAACCTGATGACGCCCGCCTACTATCTGATGGGGGCATCGCTCATCGGCATCGTATCGGTACTGGCCTTGCGCGAAACGGCGCGCAAGCCTTTGCTCGGCTCGGGCCCTTGCGTAGCCAGCCACGAGGAGGCGCGCCGTCTCGTTCATGGCACGCCGGCACCCGGCCGCGTGGAACAGGCCGACTGGGCCGTGGTGCGGGAGCGCGCGTAGCACCTCGTTCGCGAACGCCGTCCGAACCCGTTATGGATCCTCTTCGTCGTCGGCGCCTCGCCACACGCTGAACCCGATAGCCGCTAGTATGGTGCGGTGCGCGCTGCGACGCTTGTCAGCGCGTGCCCAATGCTGTTTCGCCATGCCGTGGGAGGGTTCGTATGAGCAAACACTACGATGTTGCGATCGTCGGCACGGGGACGGCAGCCTCCGTGACGGCCAGCCTGTGCCGCGAAGCAAATTGGAACGTTGCCGTCATGGACGACCTACCGTTCGGCGGCACCTGCGCATTGCGCGGCTGCGACCCGAAGAAGATT
>JBQCDS010000612.1:0-8455 GCA_051961035.1 Trinickia sp.
GGTGGACCGCTTGCTCGAGCCGCATCGGCATCCGCACGTGGTGGGCGACGTCAACATTCACGAAGTGTGCGAACGCGTGCGCGCCGAGATTATGGCCGAGTTTACGCGCGGCTTGACGATCGAGCGCGATTACGACGTGAGTGTGCCCGATCTTCGCGGCGACAAAGAGCAGCTCATTCAAGCGCTGCTCAATATCGTACGTAATGCGGCGCAGGCGCTGCGCGAGCGAATCGGGCAGGGCGATGCACGAATTGCGTTGCGCACGCGTGTCGCACGGAAGGTGACGATTTCCAAGCGCCTTTTCAAATTGGCATTGGACTTGCGTGTCATTGACAACGGCCCCGGGATTGACGAAGACATCCGCGATCGCATTTTTTATCCGCTCGTGTCCGGCCGCGACGACGGCAGCGGCCTCGGTTTGACGCTCGCGCAAACGTTCGTGCAGCAGCACGATGGTTTGATCGAAGTCGAGAGCCGCGCCGGACACACCGAATTTCAGATTTTGTTGCCGCTCGTCAATTGATAAGACCCACTCCATGAAGCCGATCTGGATAGTAGACGACGACCAATCGATCCGCTGGGTGCTCGAGAAAGCGCTGGCACGCGAAAACTTTCCGACGCGCAGCTTCGCCAATGTGCGAGAGGCGCTTGCCGGGCTCGAACGCGAGAGCCCGCAAGTGCTTGTCTCCGACATCAGAATGCCCGGATCCTCCGGCCTCGAATTGTTGCAGGCGGTACGCGAGCGGTTGCCCGCATTGCCCGTCATCATCATGACGGCCTATTCCGATCTCGACAGCGCCGTGGCCGCGTTTCAAGGCGGCGCGTTCGAATATCTCGCGAAGCCGTTCGATGTCGACAAGGCCGTGGAATTGATTCGCCGCGCCGTCGACGAAAGCCTGCGCGGCGCGCAGGCTGGCGAAGTGGCGTTGGCCGACGCCCCCGAAATGCTGGGGCAGGCGCCCGCGATGCAAGATATGTTTCGCGCGATCGGCCGGCTCTCGCATTCGGCGGCAACCGTGTTGATCACGGGCGAATCGGGTACGGGCAAGGAGCTTGTCGCCCGTGCGCTGCATCGGCATAGCCCGCGCGCGAACGGGCCGTTCATCGCGTTGAATACCGCGGCGATTCCGAAGGATCTTCTGGAGTCCGAACTGTTCGGCCATGAGCGCGGTGCGTTCACCGGCGCGCAGGCGATGCGGCAGGGCCGTTTCGAGCAAGCCGATAACGGCACGCTGTTTATCGACGAAATCGGCGACATGCCGTTAGATTTGCAGACGCGCTTGCTGCGCGTGTTGTCCGACGGCCAGTTCTACCGTGTGGGCGGGCACAGCCCGTTGCGCGCGAATGTGCGCGTGATCGCCGCGACGCATCAGAACCTCGAAGCGCGCGTAAGGCAGGGGTTGTTCCGCGAGGACTTGTATCACCGTCTCAATGTCATTCGCTTACGGTTGCCGGCGCTGCGTGAACGGCGCGAGGACATCCCGTTGCTCACGCGTCACTTCCTGCAAAAGAGCGCGCGCGATTTGGGCGTCGAGCCCAAGCGCGTATCGGACGCGGCGCTGGCTTACCTCGCGACGCTGCCGTTCCCGGGGAACGTGCGTCAGCTCGAGAATCTCGCGAATTGGCTGACTGTGATGGCGCCCGCTCAGACGATCGAAATCAAGGACTTGCCGCCCGACCTCGTGCCGGGTGCGACGCCGCAGGGCAGTTCCGATATCGTGGCGGGTCCGGCGGCGGCCGCGCAGGTGTCGGCGAGCGTTGCCGCCGCGCCCGACGGCGAGCGCAATGGCAGCGCGCTGGTGCCGGCGGCGTTAGCCGGTGTGGCGACGGCTTTGCCCGTCAGCGTCTGGGAAAGCGGCCTGCGTGCGGAAGTGGCGCGCATGCTGCGCGATAACACCGTCGATGTGATGGACGAACTCGCGCGGCGCTTCGAGGCAGCCGTCATTCGCGAAGCGCTCGATTTCACGCGCGGCCGCAAGGTCGAAGCGGCGGAGCGGCTCGGCATCGGCCGCAATACGATCACGCGCAAGATTCAGGAGCTGCATTTGGAATCGTGAGGCCGGTTCGATCGTCATGTGCTGACAAGGCCGACGGCTCGATGCGAGCGTCGGCCTTTATTTTTACGTTCGTGTCCGGCCATGCCGATAGTCGCTCGCAATCCCGCGAGCAATCCGCTTTGACTTGCGCCTACGCGATCTGCGCGATCACGGGTGCGTGATCGGACGGCTGTTCCCACTTGCGCGGTGTCTTGTCCACTTCGCAAAGCGTGCAAGTCTCGGCCAGCGGCGACGTGAGCAAGATGTGATCGATGCGCAGGCCGGCATTGCGCCGAAACGCGAGCATGCGATAGTCCCACCAGGTGAACGTTTTTTCGGGCTGCTCGAATTTGCGGAAGGCATCGACGAAGCCGAGCTGGACAAGTTTCTCGAATGCGGCGCGTTCTTCAGGCGAGACGAGGTTCTGGCCTTCCCATGCTTTCGGGTCATGCACGTCGCGATCTTCGGGCGCAATGTTGTAATCGCCGAGCAGCGCGAGCTTCGGGTGCGTGTGCATTTCATCCTTGAGCCATTGCGCGAGAGCTTCGAGCCAGCGTAGCTTATAGGCGAACTTCTCGCTACCGGGCGCTTGCCCGTTCGGAAAATACGCGGATACGATCCGGGTGCCGCCGACCGTCAAGGCGATGACGCGCTGCTGTTCGTCGTCGAAGCCGGGGATGTTGCGCACGATTCGCGTTTCGTCCACCTCGATGCCGTCGCGCACGAGGATGGCGACACCGTTGTACGTTTTTTGCCCCGCGAACCAGCTTCGAAAGCCTTTTTCGGCCAACTCGGCGCGAGGAAATTTTTCGTCGGGCAGTTTCAATTCCTGAACGCAAAGCACATCGACATGGCTGAGCTCCAGCCAGTCGATGACATGCTGCTGGCGAACTTTTAGCGAATTGACGTTCCAAGTGGCGATTTTCATTGTGTTCCTCATCGTGGCCGCGCCGGGCGTGGGTGCCGGCCGGTGCGCCTAGGCACGCGTGGCCGCAAGCCGAATCTTAGCGTGTGGCGGCAGGTGGCGGGAAAACCGGGGGGCAGGGCGCTCGAAGGATGCGCTCGCACGAACGACGCCACCGCGCATTCACCGCTACTATAGCCAACATCGTGCGACGCCCCCGCCGGGGTTGCCGTCCACGCATCGAACCATGGAGAGCCACACCATGCACATCGATCTAACCGGCAAGACCGCGCTCGTGAGCGCATCGACGGCCGGCATCGGCTTCGCCATCGCGTCGGGACTCGCGCAAGCGGGTGCCCATACCATCATCAACGGCCGCAGCGAAGCGTCGGTCGTCGAAGCGCTCGACGCGTTGCGCGAAGCTGTGCCGAGTGCGGACGTGCGCGGCGTCGCCGCCGATCTATCGACAGCGGAAGGTGCCGCCAAGCTCGTTCATACGGTGCCGGCGGTGGACATCCTCGTCAACAATGCGGGCATTTACGGCCCCGAGTCGTTCTTCGACGTATCGGACGAAACGTGGGAGCGCTTTTTCCAAACGAACGTCATGTCTGGCGTGCGCCTCTCGCGTCACTACTTGCGCGGGATGCTCGAACACAATTGGGGGCGCGTCGTCTTCATCGCGTCCGAGTCGGCGCTCAACATTCCGGCCGACATGATTCACTACGGCATGACGAAGACGGCCCAGCTCGCGATCGCACGTGGCTTGGCGAAACTCGCCGCGGGGACGCACGTCACGGTGAACTCCGTGCTACCCGGGCCCACGTTATCGGAGGGCGTCAAGTCGATGCTCGACGCGACGGCGCGCAAGGAGGGCAAGAGCATCGAGCAAGCGGCCGTCGACTTCGTGCACGCGCATCGCCCGAGTTCGATCCTGCAACGGGCCGCCACGGTCGAAGAAGTCGCGAACCTAGTGGTCTATGTCTGCTCGCCGCAAGCGTCGGCCACGACCGGTGCGGCGCTGCGTGTCGATGGCGGCGTGGTCGATAGTATTGTTTGACGCGCGGTGGAAAGTCCCATATAATTTATTTCTCTGACGCGGGGTGGAGCAGTCTGGCAGCTCGTCGGGCTCATAACCCGAAGGTCGTAGGTTCAAATCCTACCCCCGCAACCAAACACGAAAACCCGCTGATTCAAGCGGGTTTTTGCTTTTGCGGCGCCGATTCCGTTGCATGCGCGCTCGAGCGCGAAACGCGGTGCATGAAGAAGCCGCGCACGAAACGCGCGGCACGCTTTATCTGTCCAACCGGCTCTCCCGCCCCGTTTGTTCTTGCCGGGCACCCCTCAAGCATTTGCCGCACAGGCCGATATTGCATGCGGCAATCCAGAAAAGCCGATGCGTGCATCGCGCCTCGCTTACAACCTATGCGCTGTAGTCTCATCCATCTGGGAGCGTCGGGCCCCCATTCGATGTCGCGCGCAAACGTTGTCGTGGGCTTTTCTCGATGACTTAGGACAACTTCGCAAATCGATGAGTGGCCGGCCGCGTGCGGACGTCCGCCGCTATCGCTCGATAGCAGGCGGGCACGCTTGCGTTTCGCTCACTGACGGTTTCGCATCGCACGGCGCCCGCCGCGCGAGTCGTAAAGAGGAAGCAGCAGCATGAAATGGTTTTATGACTTGAAGATCGCCCGGCGCCTGATGTTGTTGAATCTCGTGGCCGCCGTCGCGCTATTCGCTGTCACAGGTTTCGGCATTTTTCAAACGCGCAGGGTCTACGACGCCGCAAGCTATGCGAACGACAACACCGTCCCGAGCTTCGTGGTGCTCGATGGTGCATTGAAAGCATTCGACGCGATGACGCTGCTCACGAGCAAGCATGTCTCCGCGACGGACCCGCAACAGATGCAAACGATCGATCAGCAAATCGCTGCACAGCGCAGCAAGCTAGAGGCGAAATTCAAGGCGTACGAATCGCTGGTCTCCGATCAAAAGGACCGCGATATGCTCGCTGCCGACCGAGCCGCCTGCATAAAGTCGACGGCGGTTCGCGATCAGGTGCTCGCGCTTTCACGGGCGAATCAGAAGCCGCAAGCCGACGCGCTGATGAATGCGGGGCTGGCCGACGCCGCCCAACGCGTCGAGGCCGCGATCGAAGCACATCGTGCCTACAATCGGGAACTCGGCAAGCAGGGCGCCAAGCAGGCCCACGTCCTGATCGACAATGCGAATTTGCTCGAGGTCCTCAGCTCGCTCGTGATTCTGTGCGGCGTGCTTGGCCTGGGTATCCTCTCGGCGCGCTCGATTACACGGCCCCTGGTTCGTGCCGTTGCGTTCGCGAATCGCGTTGCGCAGGGCGACCTGACGGGCCAGATCGCCGCGACGACGCGCGACGAAGTGGGCCAATTGCTGGGCGCGCTCGACGAAATGAACCGCAACCTCAAGCGGGTCGTCGTCAAGGTCCGATCGGGTAGCGAGACGATCGCGAGCGCCACGGCGCAAATCGCCGCGGGCAATCTCGATCTGTCGAGTCGAACCGAGCAGCAGGCGTCTTCGCTGCAACAAACGGCCGCGAGCATGGAGCAACTGACGTCCACCGTGCGCTTGAATGCCGAGAACGCGCAGCAGGCCAGCACGTTGGCATCGAACGCATCGGACGTGGCTCAGCAGGGTAGCGGCGTGGTGGGCCGCGTCGTCGATACGATGACGCAGATCAGCGATCGCTCGACCCAGATCGCGGATATTACCGGGCTGATCGAAGGCATCGCGTTCCAAACGAACATCCTTGCATTGAACGCCGCTGTCGAGGCGGCGCGTGCCGGGGAGCAGGGCCGCGGCTTCGCGGTCGTGGCGAGCGAAGTCCGCAGCCTGGCGCAACGTTCCTCGAGCGCGGCCAAGGAAATCAAGGAACTCATCGCTGCCTCGGTGGCGACGGTCGAGGAAGGCGCCGCGTTGGCCGGCGAAGCGGGCACGACGATGCAAGACATTACGCGCGCCATCGCGCGCGTCACCGACATCATGGGCGAAATCGCGGCCGCATCGGACGAACAGCGTCGCGGCATCGAGCAGGTCGGGCAGGCGATTTCGCAGATGGACGACGTGACGCAGCAAAACGCCGCGCTTGTCGAGGAGGCGGCAGCCGCTTCGCAGTCGCTCGACGAACAAGGGCATCAACTCGGCGATGTGGTCGGATTCTTCCGGGCGTCGAACGAGCCGGTGCTGCCGGGAGCGAGCGCGCCGCGCAGTGCGGATGACGACGATTGGTCGATCGCCGCTTAACCTTGATGCTTTAGCTTCGGGGCGAACCCGACGATCGAGCGAAGCGGGCGATGTTTTCGAACATCGCCGCTTCGCTCATGCATCGAGTAGGCTCGCGACGCAAGCCGCCAGACGCTCGTTGCTTGCCTCGATTCCGTAGTGCTCGGCACGCGCAAGCGCCGCGGCGCAAAGCGAGGCGTGCAGAGCATCGTCCGTCACGACGCGTGCGAGCGCGGCAGCCATCGCGGGCACATCGCCCACCGGTACCAGCAGCCCGGCTCGCCCCTCGTCGAGCATTTCTCGCGGCCCTGTCGGGCAGTCTGTCGCGACGACAGGCCTGCCGTGCGCAAGCGCTTCCACCAACCCCATCGGCATGCCTTCGTAGCGCGAGCTCAGGACGAACAGCCGTGCGCCTGCGATGAGCGCGTGCGGGTTATCGACGTGTCCGACGAAGTGAACGCGCTCACCCACGCCCAGCGACTTCGCGCATGCTTCGAGGCTCTGGCGGTCCTTGCCGTCGCCGGCCAGGACGAGATCCTCGTCGACCCTTCGCTGCTTCAACAACTGCGCGTACGCCTCGATCAGCGTACGGTGATCTTTTTGGTGTTCGTCGAGTCGTGCAACGGAAACGATGTACGGGCCGCGAACCGGCGCGCGTGGTGCGTCCTTCACATGCGCGCGGCGGCGGATGCTGTCGATATCGACAGCGTTGGGCAGCACGAAGGGGTGCGCCAAGGCGTTGCCGAACAGCTGCGGCGCTTCGTCGGCCATCTGTTGGGTCAGGGCGACGATGCGGTCGTACGCGAAAAGCTGAGGCGCCAGGCGTTTCGCTTTACGGGGTTGATGCCCCCAGCGGGCAAGGAAGCTGAAGTGGCTGACGCCGCCCGAAGCGATTTCTAGACGGCCAACCCAGCGCCGCAGCGAGAGGTCGAAGTCGATCAGTACGTCGTGCTTCTTAGCAAGGGCGGTGATTCGTTTGCGTGCGTAGGGCAGTGCGATGGTGGAGTTCACGATGCCGCGGCACGCGCGGCCCAACTTGCCGAGCTTGTTTTCCGAGCGGCGCGCTTCCAGATGCCCGAGCCACGGTTTATCCACGAGAAATTCAAGCTTGACGTCGTGGGGAAGGCGCGCGCGATAGCGCTTTTCAAACCACGGCGTATTGAACATGACCGACAACGTGACATCGAACCGGCTGCGATCGAATATGCGCAGCCATTCGATCAACGCCGACTCGATGCCCCCTTGCCTAAACCCGACGATATGAAATAAGACCGCGACGCGCTTCGTGTTCTTTTTGCTCATCATGCTGATGCTTGAAATTGCACGGCGAGCGTGTCGGAACCCCGCAACTATCGGCCGTATCTTATAAGAATGGCGATTTTATCATTGGCGCTCGGCGGTGCCTGTTGTCTATCTGCGCGCATTTATCGCGTGCGTTGCGTTAGCGCATGACTTGAAATGATTACTGTGATTTTGTACAGTGTCGTTCACCGTGAGCACGCGCGCAACCCTCGTCCCCCTTTCCGCTCCCGCGCCCATCGGCGCGGCGCTCGCGCTTCCCCGCAAAATCATTCACTGCGATTGCGATTGCTTTTACGCGTCGGTCGAGATGCGCGACGATCCGAGCCTGAGAGGCCGGCCGCTCGCCGTCGGCGGCCGGCCGGAGCATCGCGGCGTCATTGCCACGTGTAACTACGAAGCGCGCCGTTACGGTGTGCACTCGGCCATGTCGTCGGCAACGGCCATGCGCAAGTGCCCCGATCTCCTGATCATGCCGCCGTCGATGGAGAAGTACCGCATCGCTTCCCGGCAGATCATGGCGATCTATCGCGACTACACGCCGATCGTCGAGCCGCTCTCGCTCGACGAAGCCTATCTCGACGTCACTTCGGCATTGCGCTGTCAGGGCAGTGCGACGTTGATGGCCGCCGAGATCCGCGAACGCGTGAGCCGGACGGTCGGTGTGACGGTATCGGCAGGCGTGGCGCCGAACAAGTTCGTCGCCAAGATTGCGTCGGATTGGAATAAGCCCGACGGCCTGTTCGTCGTCCGTCCGCATGAAGTCGACGCATTCGTGGCCGCTTTGTCGGTGCGAAAGATTTTCGGCGTCGGCAAAGTGACGGCTGCGAAGCTCGAACAACTTGGCATCGACACGTGCCGCGATCTGCGCGAGTGGTCGCTCGTCGATCTACACCAGCGCTTCGGCGCGTTCGGCCGCCGGCTTTACGAGCTATCGCGCGGAATCGATCATCGTGCTGTG
>JBQCDS010000613.1:0-3421 GCA_051961035.1 Trinickia sp.
CCGCCAGCTTCTGGAAATGCCGCTGCGCTTCCGCCCCCATCTCCGAGCGCAGTTGCGCGAGGTTGCGGCCCATCGCGAGCTGCCGGCCGTGCTCGTCGATCACCTTGAAGTTCATGAACAAATGAGCCGGCAATGTCTCGAGCTTGAAATCGGTCGATTTGAGTGCGACTTGAGTCTGCTCGCGCACGTCGGCAATCAGTCCCTCGACGAGGCCACCCGTGACGCGCGGCACATCCCCTTGGGAGACGCCTAAACGCGACTCATGACGGGCCGCGAATCCGGCCGCGTATTCGGGCAGCGGCACGCAATGACGCCGCAGCTTCTGCGGCAGCGACTTCAGCAGCAACTGCACCTTTTCCTTGAGCATGCCCGGCACGAGCCACTCCACGCGGCGCGGATCGACCTGATTGAGCGCGTAAAGCGGCACCGTCAACGTCACACCGTCGCGCGGCGAGCCAGGCTCGAAGTGATACCCGAGCCCCATCTCGACGCCCGCCATCGTCATGCGCTTCGGGAACAGATCCGTCGTGACGCCGGCCGCCTCGTGACGCATCAGGTCGTCGCGCGACAAAAACAGCAAGCGCACTTTGTCGTCGGGCTGGCCGCTCTTTTTGACCTCGTCGCGGTACCAGCGCTCGAACGCAGCGCCCGTGTGAATGCCGGCCGGCAGCGCCTGATCGTAGAACGCGAAGATCAATTCGTCGTCGACGAGCACATCCTGCCGACGCGACTTGTGCTCCAACTGCTCGATCTCGAGCAGCAGCTTGCGGTTGTGCGAGAAGAAGGGAAGCTTGGTCTCGAACTCCCCTTCGACGAGCGCTCCTCGAATGAACAGCTCCCGAGCGCGCGCCGGGTCCTGCCGCCCGAAGGCGACGCGCCGCCGGTGATAGACGGGGAGCCCATATAGCGTTGCACGTTCGAACGCGGTCACCTGCGCCGCCCGCTTCTCCCAATGCGGTTCGGACAACTGCTTTTTCAGCAGGTGGCCGGCCACTTTTTCGATCCACTCCGGCTCGATTTTCGCGAGGCAGCGCGCATAGAGCCGGCTCGTCTCGACGAGTTCGCCGGCCATGACCCAGCGTCCGGCTTTTTTGACGAGCGTCGAGCCCGGCCAGAGATAGAACTTGATGCCGCGCGCGCCCAGGTAATGCGGCTCGTCGTCGGCCTTTAGCCCGACGTTGCCGAGCAAGCCGGTAAGTAGTGCCAGATGGATTTGCTCGAACGTCGCTTCGCTTTCGTTCAACCGCCAGCCGTGCTCGCGCACGACGGTCAGCAGTTGCGAATGCACGTCGCGCCATTCGCGCAGCCGCAGGTGCGAGAGAAATTGCGCACGGCAGGCGTCGACGAGTTGCCGGTTCGATTTCTTGTGCGCGACGGCCTCGCCGAACCAGGTCCAAATGCGCAGCCATTGCAGGAACTCCGAACGCTCGTCGGCGAAGCGCCGATGCGCTTCGTCGGCTTGCTCTTGGGCATCGGCAGGACGCTCGCGAGGATCTTGCACGGACAACGCACTGGCGATGATCAGCACCTCGGCGAGCGCATGCTGATCGCGCGCGCCGAGGATCATGCGGCCGACACGCGGATCGAGCGGCAAGCGGGCGAGCTCGCGGCCGAGCGCGGTCAGCGCGTTGTCTTCGTCGACGGCGCCAAGCTCGGCCAACAACTGGTAGCCGTCCGCAATGGCGCGGCCCGGCGGCGGCTCGATGAACGGAAACGACTCGATCTCCGTCAGATGCAGCGACTTCATCCGCAAGATGACGGCAGCGAGCGACGAGCGCAGGATCTCGGGATCGGTAAAGCGCGGCCGTGCTTGGAAATCGGCTTCCTCGAACAGGCGAATGCAAATACCGTCGGCCACGCGGCCGCACCGTCCGGCCCGTTGGTTCGCGGCCGCCTGCGAAATCGACTCGACCTGCAACTGCTCCACCTTGTTGCGGTACGAGTAGCGTTTCACGCGCGCGAGGCCCGTATCGACGACATAGCGGATGCCCGGCACCGTCAGCGAAGTTTCGGCGACGTTGGTGGCGAGCACGAGCCGCCGCACGTTCGAGGGCTTGAACACGCGCGCCTGCTCCTCGGCCGACAGCCGCGCGAACAGCGGCAGGATCTCGGTATGCGGCGGATGGTGCTTGCGCAGCGCCTCGGCGGCTTCGCGGATCTCGCGCTCGCCGGGCAAAAACACGAGCACATCGCCCGGGCCTTCTCGACATAGTTCGTCGACGGCATCGACGATCGCATCCATGAGATCGCGATCGGCGTCGCGCGCGCTCCTTGGCTTTTCGGCTCGCTCGCGCCCGGTCGTGCCTTGCGCCGCCTTGATCGCGGCACTTTGCTCTTCGATGGCGCGGTAGCGGATCTCGACGGGATAAAGCCGCCCGCTCACTTCGATCACCGGCGCCGGCCGCGTTTCGGTGCCGAAGTGACGCGCGAAGCGCTCGGCGTCGATCGTCGCCGACGTGACGATGAGCTTCAAGTCAGGCCGTTTGGGCAGGATCTGCTTCAGATAGCCGAGCAGGAAATCGATGTTCAGGCTGCGCTCGTGCGCCTCGTCGATGATGAGCGTGTCATAGGCGCGCAACAGCGGATCGGTTTGCGTCTCGGCCAGCAAGATGCCGTCCGTCATCAGCTTGACCGATGCGCCCGGCGCGAGGTTATCGGTAAAGCGCACCTTGTAGCCCACCACTTCGCCGAACGGCGTGCCGAGCTCTTCGGCGATGCGCCGCCCCGTGGCGGACGCCGCGATCCGGCGCGGCTGCGTGTGACCGATGAGGCCCGTGCCGCCGGCGCCGAGCCCGCGGCCCAGCGACAAGCAAATCTTCGGCAATTGGGTGGTCTTGCCGGAGCCCGTCTCGCCCGACACGATCACGACCTGATTGTCGGAGATCGCGCGCGCGATCTCCTCGCGCCGGGCCGAAACGGGCCGCGCAGCCGGAAAATCGATAGGTGGAACGGGATTGGGCGAAACGGCGGGACGGCGCGGGTTTCCGGCGCGCGGGGCACGCGGAGCGCGCGGTGCGCCGACCTCGCGCGCGGCCGGGCTTTTGGATACGTTCGACATGGGGGCGCATTATAATCCCGGGATGAATTCTCAAACCGACCTCGCCCCCGCGCCCGAGAGCGCCCCGGCCCGTCCAGCGGCCCTCGAAACCGAAGCCGTCTCGCACGCCCAGTTCGTCGACTGGATGCGATCGGTCGCGCCTTATATTCACGCATTCCGCAATAAGACGTTCGTTGTCGGTTTCGGCGGCGAAGTGGTGCACGAAGGCCGGCTCAATGCGCTCGTTTCCGATATCGCGCTGCTGCAGGCGATGGGAATCCAGATCGTGCTCGTGCATGGATCGCGCCCGCAGGTCGAGGAGCAGATGAGCTTGCACGGCGTGCAGTCGGAGTTCTCGCACGGCATGCGCATTACGGACGCACG
>JBQCDS010000614.1:0-6764 GCA_051961035.1 Trinickia sp.
GTGCTCTATATGCGCTATCAAGCCGCGCGTCATGCCGGCGGCGGCATGGATCGCGACAGCCGCGACCAATACGAGCAGTTCCTTCTGCACAGCCGCATCAACTCGCGCCTCGTCGAGTTCCGCGAGCCGCCCGACGCGGCGCACGACGTCGGCACGCTGCGCATGGTCAGCATGATCGACATCCTCGGCGACGGCCTGTCCTCGGTCTACACGTTCTTCGAACCGGACGCCCCGCATGCGAGCTACGGGACCTACAACATCCTCTGGCAAATCGAGCAAGCCAGGAGCTTGGGGCTGCCGTATGTCTATCTGGGCTATTGGATTCGCGAGAGCCCGAAGATGGCCTACAAGGCGAACTTCCGGCCGCTGGAAGGGCTTGTCGATGGACGTTGGGCACCGCTCGCGCTCACGCCGCCCGATACGGCCTAGCGTCGATTGCGCGCACAGCGCAAAGCGCTCGTCATCGGGGCCGTCATGCCCATCGCCGTGCTGCATGAAAGCAACTCAGTGCTTTCTCGGACGCCAGCCCCACCGAAACCGCTAAAATAGCCGGTTTTCTTTTTTCGCCCTCGACCTCTCCGTGCTCAGCTCCCTTTATCCGCTCGTCCGCGCCCGCCTCTTTCGCATGGACGCGGAAGACGCCCATCACCTCACCCTCGGGATGCTCGGCGCCGCCGGCCGCACCGGGCTCGCCCGCTTGCTCGCGCCGCACGTCCCCGATTTGCCGCGCACGGTCATGGGCATCGCCTTCCGCAATCCGGTCGGCCTTGCGGCGGGGCTCGACAAGGAGGGCGCCTGCATCGACGGCCTGGCAGCGCTCGGCTTCGGCTTCATCGAAGTCGGCACGGTCACCCCGCGCGCGCAGCCGGGCAATCCGCGCCCGCGCATCTTCCGGCTGCCCGAGGCGGGCGCGCTCATCAATCGGATGGGCTTCAACAACCGCGGCGTCGATCAATTCGTGAAGAACGTGCACGCCGCGCGCTACCGCGGCCCGCTTGGGCTGAACATCGGCAAAAATGCCGATACGCCGATCGAGCGCGCCGCCGACGATTATTTGTATTGCCTCGAGCGCGTCTACCCATTCGCAAGCTATGTGACGATCAACATTTCGTCGCCGAACACGAAGAACTTGCGGCAGTTGCAGGGGGCGGACGAACTCGATGCGCTCATCGGTGCGTTGAAGGACAAGCAGCAGCGCTTGGCCGACCTGCACGGCAAGCTCGTGCCGCTCGCGCTCAAGATCGCCCCGGATCTCGACGACGAACAAATCAAAGCCATCGCCGACACCCTGTTGCGCCATGGCATCGAAGGCGTCATCGCCACGAATACGACGCTCTCGCGTGCGGCCGTCACGGGCATGGCCCATGCGGACGAAACCGGCGGTTTGTCGGGCAAGCCCGTGTTCGACGCGTCCAATGCCGTCATCCGCAAGCTGCGGGCGCAGGTAGGCGACGCCGTGGCCATCATAGGCGTGGGCGGAATCGCATCGGGCGAGGACGCGGCGGCGAAGCTCGCCGCCGGTGCGTCGCTCGTCCAGCTCTACACGGGCTTCATCTATCGCGGGCCCGCGCTCGTGGGCGAATGCGTGGAGTCGATCGCACGCGCGCAGGCCGGCCGCATATAAAAATAAACAAACGATATTTCCGGCGCGATTGCAGTCTCGCTATCATGGCCGCACTGCGAAAGCGCTCGGGGGTGCTTTGCAAAGGAGAATGGACCTATGAAATCAACGATGTTCAAGAAGATTCTGACGGCCGGCGCGATCGGCCTCACGCTCGTGGCAGCCACGGCACACGCCGAAGACTTGCTCGATCAAGTCAAGGCGCGCGGTACGCTGCGCATCGGCTTGGAGGGGACGTTCCCGCCGTTCGACTCGAAGGCGCCGAACGGCGAACTCGTCGGGTTCGACGTCGACATCGCCAAGGCCGTCGCGGCCAAGCTTGGCGTGAAGCCGACGTTCGTCACGACGGAATGGAGCGGCATCATCGCAGGCTTGCAGGCAGGCAAGTTCGATGTGATCGTCAATCAAGTGGGCGTCACGCCCGAGCGTGAGAAGGTGCTCGACTTCTCGCCCGGCTATACGTTTTCCGGTGCAGAGCTGATTCAGCGCAAGAACGACGACCGTTCATTCAAGTCGCTCGACGATTTGAAGGGCCATAAGCTCGGCGTGGGCCTCGGCACGAACTACATGGACATGGCGAAGGCGGTGCCGGGCATCGATGTGAAGACGTATCCGGGCGCGCCCGAGTACCTCAGCGATCTCGCGGCCGGACGCATCGACGCGGCGCTGAACGATCGCTTGATGGTCGCTTACCTGCTCAAGCACTCGCAGTTGCCCTTGCGGCCGGGCGCGATGGTGGGCACCGGCAATCCTTCGGCGATTCCGTTCAAGAAGGGCAACCCGAAGTTCGCGCAAGCGATCGACGATGCGATGAAGGAGCTCGAAGCCGACGGCACCTTCACGAAGATCTCCGACAAGTGGTTCGGTATCGACGTGACGAAACCCATTGCCAAGTAAGCGCTAGGCGCCAAGCTTGAACGCACGAGGGCGGCATCGCACGGATGCCGCCCTTCGCTTTAAGGCCTCCTTAACGGCCAGGCCACCGAATCGCGCAACCGGCGCGGCCGTCGGCAACCTCCTCTTTAGCCTCGTAGGCTACATCGAGCGCCCACGCTCTTTTCGTCGCGTATATCATGTGCGCTTCGCGCATCATGGCGCGGCTCTTTCGTTTCGTTAGCAGTCCCCAACAATAAACGTCATGTCCACCACCACCCTGCTCGTTCAATCGATGCCCGTGCTCGCGCAGGGCGCCGTCTTGACGGTGAAATTCGCGGTTCTATCGATGTTTTTCGGGCTCATCGCCGCCGTCGTCCTGGCGCTGATGGGTATCAGCCACAGCAAGCCGCTCAATTGGATCGCCCGCTGCTATGTGAGCCTCATGCGCGGCACACCGTTGCTCGTGCAGATCTTCGTCATCTATTACGGGCTGCCGAGCGTCGGCATTTCGCTCGATCCGACGCCCGCCGGCGTCATCGCGCTATCGGCGAACGTGGCCGCCTATCTGTCGGAAAGCATGCGCGGCGCCATCAACGGCATTCATCGCGGCCAATGGCTAGCCGCCCATAGCCTCGGGCTGTCGCGCCGGCAAACGCTGCGTTATGTCATCGGGCCGCAGGCACTGCGCATCGCCGTGCCGAGCTTATCGAATAGCCTGATCAGTCTCATCAAGGACACGTCGCTCGTCTCGGTCATTACCGTCACCGAGCTGCTGCGCAGCGCGCAGGAAATCATCGCGTCGACCTATCAGCCGCTGCCGCTCTATCTGGCGGCGGCCGCCGTCTATTGGGTGCTGTGCCAGGTGCTCGAATGGGCGCAGCACCGCTACGAGCGTCGGCTGGCGCTGCCCACGCGCCATTGATCAATGGGTGTTGGCGGCCAGCGGCTGGTCGAGCGCCGCGCCGAACCGGTAAAAACGCGGCAGGCCGTGGCGATTGGGATCGAGCGAGAACGCCACGTGGCGCGCGCGCCCCATCACCTCGTTGCGGGGAATGAAGCCGAAGTAGCGCGAATCGGCGCTGTCGTCGCGATTGTCCCCGAGCATCAGATATTTTCCGGGGGGCACCGTGACGGGGCCGAAAGAGCTGACGGGGCTCGGCGCGTCCGGCGACAGGCGCACGACATGCGACACGCCGTCGAAGCGCTCGTTCAAATAGACGGCGTCGCCGGATAGCGCATCGCGCATCGGTGCGTGCGCGAGCGGCCGGTAATCGGCGCGCTGCCCGTTCACGTACAGGACGTTCTCGCGCAACGCAATGACATCGCCCGGCACGCCGATCACACGCTTGACGAGCAG
Source organism: Trinickia sp. (assembly GCA_051961035.1). GTDB lineage: Bacteria > Pseudomonadota > Gammaproteobacteria > Burkholderiales > Burkholderiaceae > Trinickia. The sequence continues at coordinate 3,855 of JBQCDS010000614.1, forward strand.
TTCATGCGCGGCCTTCGAGTCGATCGTGACGATATCGCCGCGCCGAGGATCGGCCAGATGCGCGATCTCGATGTGCGTGAGCGGCACGCGCAGGTCATAGGCCATCTTGTCGACGAAAATGCGATCGCCGATCCGGATCGTCGGCAACATGGAGCCCGTCGGCACGACGTTCCAATCGGCGATTGCGCTGCGAAACAACACCATCAAAACTAAAAACGCGACCAGGTTCTTGTTCGAGCGCCATAGATTGGCGAGATGCTTGGACATGCGAGCCGCTCCTAGTTGGTCGATTTGGAACGCGGCGCCGCCGGCCGCCCCACGTCGAAAGCGCGGGCGAACACCGTGCGGCAAACGCGACGCCGCATCGTAGCACTGTCAGTCGTGCTCGGTCGGGAAAACCAGCCCGAGTGCCGAGCGCGCATCATCGAGCATCGACATCATCCGCAGCGACTTCGCATGCGTCATGACCGGGCTTTCCAGGCTGCCTGCGCGGATCAAGTCGCAAAAATGCGCCGTCTCGTAGTTGAGCCCGCCGCCTTCGAAAGGCACATTCAGCTCGACCACGCGACCATCCGCATAACTCACCGTGGCACGCACGGGATTCCACCACTTCTCGTGAATCCACACATGGCCCAGGGGGCCTGCGAGCAGCGCGTCTCCCTTGCCGTCCAAATCGAGCCCGCAAAATAGCTGCGCAATGCCGGATTCGTGCCGGCTATGCACGCTCGCGAACGTGTCGACGCCCGAGTGCCCGAGCCGCCCAAACGTTTGCACATCGAGCGGCGCGCCGAGCCAATCCACGGCGAGAAACATCTCGTAGACGCCGATATCGAGCAACGCGCCGCCGCCTTTGGCTAACGAGAAGGACGGATGGTCGGGCGGCACGTTCGCCATCGAGCAACCGGCGCGCACGAGGCCGACAGGACCGATCGGGTCGACATGCAGATGCTCGCGCAACGCCCTGTACAACGGAAAGAACGGCGGTTTCATCGCCTCCATGAACAGGCGTTGGGCGGCGCGCGCCGTCTGGAGCACGGTTTGCAGCTGACGCACGTTCAGCGCGGCGGGCTTTTCGCACAGCACGTGTTTGCCGGCCGCCAGCGCCGCGCGGGCGAAATCGGCGTGGCTATCGTTGAGCGTGGCGATGTAGACGGCTTTGACCTCGCTCGCCAGCAGTTCGTCGAAGGTGCCGCACGGCTCGCCGCCGTGCCGCTGCACGAACGCGTCCACGCTCGCCGCGCGACGCGACCATACGCGCGCGATGCGCGTAGCGGGCACGTGCGCAAGCCCTTGAGCAAAGCGGTGCGCGATATGCCCAGCGCCCACGATGCCCCACTCGATCATTCCTATTTCGTTCACGTCGCAGCCCTTTCCAGTTGCACGGCGGTTCGGTCGTCGAAGATCACCGCATTCGATCGATGCGCTCGCCATGATAAGTCGCCGCGCGTTGCTAATGCTTTCGGTTCGAACGACGTGCTCGCGAAATAGAATAATCGGCCAATGCTTGCTAAAAATGAAAAGACCGGCGCACATTGTCGCCGGTCTTGCATCGCATGCATGTCTCGTTTATCGGCGATGAGGCATTTCCACCGAAAACTCGCGGCTAATTTCATCGGCGGAAAAATCGATAACCGCCAATGCCGCCGCTTCCGCCTCTTTTGGATCGCGACGCTCGATCGCCTCGACAAGCCGCTCATGGGTGCGCACGGAAATCTCCCAGGCGCCCGGCTTTTGGCCAAGCATCGGGTGCGTGGCCGTCAACGCGCCTCGAATAATGGCCGTCATCTGCTGGAAAAACTGATTGCCGCTCGCATGGACAATGCGCGTATGCAACAGTTCGTCGGCCGGCGCATAGCCAGCGTCGCTCGGCGCGAGCGTTTTAAACACCTCGAACGCTTCGCGGATCGCGGCGACGTCCGCCACGCTGGCTCTCGATGCCGCCTGCGCGGCGGCGCGCGGTTCGATCAACATCCGAAACTCGATCACATCGCGCATGAATTGCGGGTCGGGTTTGGCGCGAAAGCGCCAATTCACGACGTCTTCGTCGATCATGCGCCAATCGCGCATCGGCCTGATGCGCGTGCCCACCTTGGGCTTGACGTCGAGCATGTCGCGTGCGAGCAGCATGGAAAGCGCTTCGCGCATGACTGTTCTGCTGACGTCGAATTCTTTCGACAGCACGTCTTGGGGCGGCAAAATCGCGCCGTACTTCTCCTCGACGATCCCACTGACGAGCCCGTCCATGACCTTGCTGACGAGCGAACGTTCCTTGCCCTGCTCCATAGCTCCCCCGATGCGCGCCGTGCGACAGTTACCAGCCGGTCTCCTTGCGGGACGGTAACCATACGGTGCTTAATTGTGAATTAATGCGCCATTGGGAAAGGCCTGAACAGGGTAATCCCTCTGATGATATTTCGGTGTCCGAAACAATGTAACGGCGAATTACGGTAGTGGCACCCTGTGCCTTTTTTTTTGCCGATTGAATCGCACGAGCATCGATCAACGCCTATCGCGTTTTTGCCAAACGCACCCGGCAAGAAGCGACGGAATACGGGCCGATCGTGGCGGATTGTGGGGAAGCGACCATTGCAGGGGCGGTCGTATCGGGCTTTACGGCACACAGGCATGTGCAATTAGCCGTTTTCGTTGAAGAAGCAACCAGGCCTTGAGGCGAGGCGATCGCTTGCGACCGCTCGCGCAGAGACGAACGAAAGCTTGGATGACGCAACGGCGAATCGCGGCGAGGCTCGCGGTTCGCTCGCGAGCATCACCCGGCGATCACCGCGCTTCGTGCTCGATGCGAATGCGCGCTCGCACTTCTAACAACGCGGCGAGCATGCCCAGATGAGCAGGCTCGGCGGCCGCCTCCTGCTCGGTCATTCCACCGAAGGCTTGGCCGCCGACGACGAT
>JBQCDS010000615.1:0-3316 GCA_051961035.1 Trinickia sp.
CCGAGCAGACAGGGCACACGATAGCTTCTTTACCGCACTGGCAAACGGTTCAAATGAAGCTATGGGTCCGGATAACGTCTACATCAAGGTGACGCTCAGGCAGACGGGCGCGAATTTCTATGTCATCGGCACTTGCCCATAGCCCAGCAACGCCACGAAAAACAACAGGCGGCCAGTTGGCCGCCTGCTCACATCGATCTACCCGGCATCAAATGCCGAGCAGCCATCGCTCAATGCGGAATCATCCACGACAGCACGTGCTGCTGTAAAAACACCACGATACCCAACAACAGCGTCAGCAGCACGCTGTGCCAGAACGTGCGCGCAAACACGACGCCTTCTTGCCCCTTGAGATCGGTCGTCGACACCCCCGTCGCGATGTTTTGCGGCGAAATCATTTTGCCCATGACGCCGCCCGACGAGTTCGTCGCGGCCATCAGCACCGGATCGAGATGCAACTGACGCGCGGCGACGACCTGCAAGTTGCCGAAGAGCGCATTGCCCGACGTATCGCTACCGGAAAGGAACACGGCAATCCATCCAAGCGTTGCCGATACAAGCGGGAACAGCGCACCCGTCGACGCCACGCCCAAGCCGAGCGTGTAGCTCATCCCCGAGTAATTGAGCAGATAGGCAAGCCCAACGATCATCATCACCGTCGCAATGGCGATGCGGGTTTGCTTCCACGTGGCGGCCACGCAGCCGAAAAAGTCCTTCACCGACACACGCGTCAACAGCGCCGTGACGATCGCGGCCAGCAAAATCGCGGTGCCCGTGCCGAGCGGCTGGCAGTCCCAAACCGCTGCATAGGGTTTGTGATAAAGCGTCATGTAAACGGCGTTATGCAGCCCCGGCCATTTGACCTTGACGTCGCCGATCGAAGCCACGCCCGCGTGAACCCAAAAAATCACGATTGCGGATACGACGAGCCACGGCAACCAGCCGCCGTAGCCGATGCGATGGGTACCATGATTGCGCTCGACCTTAACGGCCGTGGCGACCGCTGCATCGCCGGAATCACCGATGTCTGCACCATTGCCGGGGCGGCCCGTGGGAGTCGATATGCCGGTTCGTGCGCCACGGCTTCCCATCGCGAACGCCGGGTCGGTTTCATGCTTCCAAATCTTCAAGAAGCCGACCGTCACGATCAACGAGGTGAGTGACGAGAGTACGTCCGTGAGCTGATAGCCCAAGAAATTGGACGTGACGAACTGCGCGAGCGCGAAGCTGCCACCGGAGACGAGCAGCGCGGGAAACAGTTGGCGAATCGAACGCCAGCCGCCGTAAATGCCGACGCAGTAAAACGGCAGCAGCAGCGCGAAGAGCGGCAACTGCCGTCCGACCATCGCACCGAGCGTGGCAGGCGGCAGCGATGTGACGGCACCGAGAACGGTGATCGGCACACCCAGCGCACCGAAGGCGACCGGCGCGGTATTGAAGATCAGCGTGAACGTCAGCGCTTCGAGCGCGGGGAACCCAAGCCCGATCAACAGCGCGCTCGTAATCGCGACCGGTGTACCGAAGCCGGCGATCCCTTCGAGCAAACACCCGAACGAGAACGCGACGACGAGCAGCACGAGGCGGCGATCGTCGGGCAGGTGATCGAGCATCCACTGGCGGAACTGATCGAAACGCCCGCTTTTGACGGCGATGTTGTAGAGCAGCAGCGCGTTGAACACGATCCACATGACGGGGATCAGTGCGAGCGTCATGCCGGCGCCCACCGCATTGAACGCGAGGCCGGCCGGCATGCCCCAGACGCCGATCGCGATGACGAGACCAGCGACGAGGCCCGCGAGCGACGCTTGCCACGCCGGCCGCCGGAAGATACCGAGCATGACGAGCGCAACAGCGATGGGCACGATGGCAACAAGGAAGGACAGCAAGAGCGAATTCGCGACCGGCGTGAGCGGCTGCGCGAATACCGTTCCCGGTGGTAGCACTACAGTTGGATTCATTACGTCGTCTCCTGAACCGGCGGTTATCGGCCGATCTAATCTTTTGAAATGACTGCCCTGACTCGGACAGGTGCGCTCCCTACATGAAACCGAATGTCCAATCGCAAAATCGAGCAGGTGCCTTGACCTCCATGACCTCCATGACCTCCATGACCTAGATGCTTCATGCGAATTTCTGCGCGCTTGCTGCCTCGACGTGCAGCCATCGCGGTATGCAGGCCGAGCATCGGGACACTCGCGCGTCTTGCCTCGGCCTGCAAAGCCTCCTTAGCTCCTCAGCTCATTTGCCGTACCGCCTGCCTACGATGAATGCGCCTTGAATTTGAGGCGGAACCGATGCAGCAGCGGCTCGGTATAGCCACTCGGTTGCTCCCGGCCTTCGAGCGCCAGCGCGCAGGCAGCCTCGAACGCAACGGACCCGGCAAAGTCAGGGGCCATCGGGCGGTAGTTCGGATCGCCCGCATTCTGTTCATCGACGACAGCCGCCATTCGCTCGAACGTTTGCTTGACGAAGGCTTCGTCGACCACACCATGTCGCAGCCAGTTGGCAATGTGCTGGCTGGAGATGCGCAGCGTCGCGCGATCTTCCATCAGGCCGACGTTGTTGATGTCGGGTACCTTCGAGCAGCCAACGCCCTGATCGATCCAGCGCACGACATAGCCGAGGATGCCCTGCGCGTTGTTTTCCACCTCGTTGCGGATTTCTTCCGCGCTCCACTGTGCCCGCTCGACGACGGGTACGCTCAGCAGCGCGTCGAGCAGCGCATCGCGCTCGCTCGCGTAATCGGTCTTTTCGAGTTCCTGCTGTACGGCTTGTACGTCGACTTGGTGATAGTGCAGCGCGTGCAGCACGGCAGCGGTCGGCGAAGGAACCCAGGCTGTATTCGCGCCCGCGCGCAACTGTGCGGCCTTCTGCTCGAGCATCGCCTGCATCATGTCGGGCATCGCCCACATTCCCTTGCCGATTTGCGCGCGTCCGCGCAAGCCGCAGGCGAGGCCGACGAGCACGTTGTTGCGTTCATAGGCCTTGATCCAGGTCGACGCTTTCATGTCGCCCTTTCTCAGCACCGGGCCGGCTTCCATCGCGGTGTGGATTTCGTCACCCGTGCGGTCGAGGAAGCCCGTGTTGATGAATGCAATACGGCTGTGCGCGGCGGCGACGCAGTTCGCGAGGTTCACGCTCTTGCGGCGCTCTTCGTCCATGACACCCATCTTGAGCGTGTCGCGGGGCAAGCCGTAGAGATTCTCGATGCGATCGAACAGCTCATTGGCGAAGGCCACTTCGGCGGGCCCGTGCATCTTCGGCTTCACGATGTAGATCGAACCCGTGCGCGAATTGCGCTTCGCCTTCAGGTCGT
>JBQCDS010000616.1:0-2786 GCA_051961035.1 Trinickia sp.
GTGAAGGGCTCGGTCTCCGATGAGGCCGATCTCGACCAGCTCTACGCGGCGGTAAAGGCCGAACGCGGAAACCTCGACATCGTCTTCGCCAACGCAGGGGCGGGAAGCCCGCTTCCTCTCGGCCAGATCACCGCCGAGCACATTGACGACACCTTTGACACCAATGTGAAGGGAACGATCTTTACGGTCCAGAAGGCGTTGCCGCTGATGGGACCAGGCGGCTCGATCGTCCTGACCGGATCGAGCGCCGGGACGACGGGCGCACCGGGATTCACCGCCTACAGCGCGAGCAAGGCGGCAGTGCGCAACCTCGCGCGGACTTGGGCGGAGGATCTGAAAGGTACCGGTATACGGGTCAACGTGCTGTCGCCCGGCGCGACGGCGACCGAACTCGCGAAGGAGGCGCTCGGTGAGGAAGGCCAGAAGGCCTACGGTGCGATGACTCCACTCCAGCGCATGGCCGATCCGTCAGAGATTGGGGCGGTAGCCGCGTTCCTCGCGTCGTCGGATAGCAGCTTCATGACCGCCAGTGAAGTCGCCGTTGACGGTGGCTTGGCGCAACTCTGAGGCGATTGAAGCAAGCGGCGGCTACTCTGACCGTCGAAAAAGTCGAAGGAGAACATGATGAGCTACGCAATTATTGGCTTCGGGAAGATCGGCCACGCTCTCGCCAAGGCGTTTGCCCGCAACGGCATCGAAGTATTTGTTGCAACCACGCGCGACCCGGAGCGCTTTGCATCCGATGCAGCCGCAATCGGTCCCATGGTCATACCCACAACACTGACCGAAGCCGTCAAGGCGGACATCATCTTTTTGGCGGTCCGTTTCGAGTCGCATCCGGAGGTAGCGAAGGCGCTGTCGAACTGGAGGGGAAAGACCATCGTCGACGCGATGAATACGCAGGCGCCGCTCGAGGAACTGGGCGGTCTCCCGTCCTCCGCTTTCGTCGCGAAGGTGTTCACAGGAGCCAGGCTGGTGAAAGGCTTCAACCATCTGGCCGCTTCCGTCCTTGACCAGGACCCGGCCGTACACGGTGGCAGGCGAGTCGTGTTCCTAGCGAGCGACGATGACGGCGTCGCAGCAGAGGTTGGCGCGCTTGCGGAAAAACTCGGTTTCGCGCCGATCGAGCTTGGCGGGCTTTCGGAAGGTGGATGGCTTGTGCATGCGCGCGGGAAAAGCTGGGGTCACCTAATCTTCAAGGACTTGATCAAGTTCCGCTGATGACAACGGCTCGCCTGAGGCGGGCAAAAACGCTCCCCGATGCCGCATTTATGCAGAATCGGCGCTAAAGCCACAACGACACGATCTGAATACGATGGACGACCCAGAATCGCTTTCCATAGCACTGCCCGACGGCACTCAGGTCTCTGCGCTCCTCCGAGTGCCGGAGGACGCGCGAGCCCTGTATGTTTTCGCGCACGGTGCTGGGGCGGGCATGCAGCACGCCGGCATGTCGTCGTTGGCCGACGCGCTTGCGGGGGCTAATGTTGCCACGTTGCGCTATCAGTTTCCGTACATGGAGCGGGCCTCCAAGCGGGTGGACTCGCCGGCCGTGGCCCATGCTGCCGTGCGGGCAGCCGTCGCAGAGGCCCGCCGGCGGCTGCCAGCCCTCCCGCTCTTCGCCGGCGGCAGGTCGTACGGCGGCCGCATGACGTCCCAAGCGCAAGCCATCTCCCCGCTCGACGGCGTGCGCGGCCTCGCTTTCGTCGCATTCCCGCTGCACCCGGCGGGCGCGCCCAGCGTGGAGAGGGCACGGCACCTGGCGGACGTCACGGTGCCGATTCTCTTCTTGCAGGGCACGCGCGACAAGCTGGCCGAGCTTCACCAGCTGAGGTCGGTCGTCGAGACGCTGGGGCCGCGCGCCACGCTGCATGTGGTGGACGACGCAGATCATTCGTTCCACGTGCGCGCGTCCTCCGGCCGGACCGACGCGCAGGTCGTGCTCGAACTGGCACGGACGATGTCGGCGTGGTTCTTCGCCGAACGCGAGTTCGTGCCCGTTACTTGAGCAAGCGCAGGAATGCTGTCGCGTCAGCGACACTTTTCGGCAGATACCAAGCTACGGAGAAGCACGCATTCATAAACCTGAAGTGCTGCCGTTAAGGAGATCATCCACCACCGCTTGTCGTCCGAGACCGGCTTGCGCACGAGATCGCATCGACAGTAAGCAGAAAGGATGAACCTATGCTGCCCCGTTTTCGTAATCTACGTATCGGCGTCCGTTTAGCCGTTGCATTCCTTGTCGCTGCACTTTTGACCGCCGTGCTCGGGGCCGTTGCATATGCGCGTCTCATGGCCATCAGCGCTGAATGGCAGCAGTATGAATCCGTCACGCTTGCAAAATTGCGATTGCTTCAGCACGCAAAAGACGAATTCGGCGACGCAGTGCACAGCTACAAAGACTATGTACTCCGCGGCGGCGACTACCGTGCAAAAGTTGCCACCGACCTAGACGAGATCGACAAGGCAGCGCGCGATTCGTTGCAGCTGGGTACATTCGGGGCCGGTGAACCCGATGCGGTCAACTCGCTGACTGCTGCTACCGCGAGCTATCGCACGTCCCTAGCCAAACTTGACGCACTCGTCGCGTCAGGGGCGTCAATCGAAGAACGCGATCGAGGTGTCGCGGGCGCCGATAAGCCGATCGGAAAGGCGCTCGACGCGCTCATGGAGCTTGCGATGACACGCACACATGAGCAGGGATCGGCGATTACCGAGCTCGCGTTGCTGGCCGAACGCACGATCATCATCGTTACGATCGCCGCCTTAGCCTCGGCTGTGCTGTT
>JBQCDS010000617.1:0-4841 GCA_051961035.1 Trinickia sp.
CACAAGCTATCGATGCACGAGCGACCCTCGACGTGAACCGGGAACATCGCCACGGCGCCTATGAATCGCAGCGTTCGCCGATGTTTAGGGGTGCCGATAAACCGGCGGCGTATAGGTGCTGACCGCACCGTCGAACGCGCTGCGGCCCGATTGCGACGCGCCTTGCATGCTCGGCCCATAACCGCTCGTATCGCGCCCATGGATCGGCGGCGAATAGGGACTGACGGCACCGCCCGGGGTGCCGCTACCCGATTGCGACGCGCCTTCGACGTTCGGCCCGTAACCGCTCGTATCGGCCTGCGCTACATCTTGTTGCGCGCTGGCGCGTTGCTCGGCGGCCTGGATGTTTTCCGGATAGTGGTACCAATCGCGCGGATTGTAGCCGGCACGTTCGACACGCAACAATTCGGCGCGTACTTGACTACGCGTGAGCGGTTGGTTCGATGGGTTGGAGTTCGATTGGGCAAACGAAGCCACGGGGGCGATCAGCGCGACGGCAAGCGCGATTTGCTTGATGAGCGTGTTCATGATGATGACCTCCGACTACTGTTATAAGGCGCTGCGAACACGGTTGTGTGCAGCGAGTAAATGCAGTGTAGGCTTAGGGTCTTCCCCGATAAATACGGAAATTTGGAATTCATTGGTGCCGCTGGGAAAACAATCGGCGGTGCAATCGGCGGCGGGCAACAAAGGCCTGGCGATAAGAAAACGATACGGAGGGAGCTGGATCATGGACCGCTTCTTTGCAATGAAGGTGTTCACGCGCGTGGTGGAGTCGCGCAGCTTCGTCAAAGCGGCGGAATCGCTGCAATTGGCGGCGCCGCAAGTGTCGCGTACCGTGCAAGCGCTCGAGGCGCACTTGGGCGCGCGCCTGCTCAACCGCACGACGCGCAGCATCAGCGTGACGGATGACGGCGACGCCTACTACCACCGCTGCATCCGCGTGTTGGCCGAAGTCGACGAAATGGAGACCGAACTCGCGCATGCGAAGTTGAGGCCCAAGGGGCGGCTCAAGGTCAACCTGCCCGCACTCGTCGCGAAGATGGCCATCATCCCGGCGCTGCCCGAATTCTTCGAGCGCTATCCCGACATCGAGATCGAAATGGGCCTCTCCGACCGCCAAGTCGACATCGTCGAAGAAGGCGTCGATTGCGTGATTCGCACGGGCGAACTCGAGGATTCGGGGCTCGTCGCCAGGCGTATAGGCAACATGCGGCGCGTGACCTGTGCCTCGCCCGCCTATCTCGAGAAATACGGCGAGCCGAAGACAATCGAGGATTTGCGCGAGCACATCGGGGTCAATTACGTCTCGAGCAATACAGGGCGGGTGCGCAGTTGGGACTACGTCGTGAACGGCGTCGTCGAAACGGTCGACATGCGCGGCCTTATCGCCGTGAACGACGTCGATGCCTACATTTCATGCGGCTTGCATGGCCTTGGGCTGCTCAAGAGCGCGATCTTTCCGCTCGCCCCTTACCTCGAGACCGGCGAATTGATAGAAGTCCTAAAGGATTACTGCTCGCCCTCGCGGCCGATTTCCATCATGTATGCACGCAACCGTCACCTGCCGCGCAAGGTGCGCGTGTTCGCCGATTGGGTGGCCGACGTATTCGCGCGGGCGCCGTTGATGCAGACGGCAGACAGAGAAAAGCCCAGCGAAAAGCCGAACGAGGCAGCCGGCGCTCGCGCCGCTTGAGCCAAGCGCGGGCGGGCGCATGACGCGCCCGAGCACTCGCCTTTGCGCTCGCCGGCAGCGCGCCGCCTGTGCAATGAATGCAGGTTCGGGCCCTCGCGCATCTTGCGGCCGGTCCATCCGCCGCCTATGTTTGTAGTGCAAGGAGACGGTATCGGCTAGGGACACGGCGTATGCGCTGCACACATTGCGGATTCGAGAATCCCGCCGGAGCCAGTTTCTGCGAAAGCTGCCGTGCCATCTTGTGGCGGGCGTGTCCGCAATGCGGGAACGAGGCCGCGCCATCCGCCAAGTTCTGCAGCGAATGCGGGGCGCCGCTCGCCGGCACGCCGGCTCACTCGCCCGCGCGCGCGCCGTTCGCTTTTACGCCCATTTCAGCGCCCAACCACTACACGCCGCAACACCTGGCCGAGCGCATCCGCGCCGAGCAGGCGGCGATGCAAGCGCGCGGCGAGATCGCCGGCGAACGCAAGACGGTCACGGCGTTGTTCGCCGATATGGCGGGCTCCACGGCGCTCGTGCACGATCTCGATCCCGAAGAAGCCCATCGGCTCATCGAGCCTGTCGTCGCGCTGATGATGGAAGCCGTCCATTACTACGAAGGCTACATCGCCAAATCGCTTGGCGACGGCATTCTCGCGCTGTTCGGCGCACCCATCGCCCACGAGGATCACCCTCAGCGCGCGCTGTATGCAGCGCTTCGCATGCAAGACGCCATGCGGCGCCATGGCGATCGCATCCGCTTGGAAAAGGGCATTCCCCTGCAGATTCGCGTGGGCGTGCATTCGGGTGAAGTCGTCGTGCGCTCGATCCGGACCGACGACTTGCATACCGATTACGATCCGGTCGGACACACGATCCATATTGCGTCGCGGATGGAAGGCATCGCGACGCCCTCGTCGATCCTTGTGAGCGAGGCCACCCACAAACTCGCCGAGGGCTACTTCGAGTTCAAGGCGCTGGGGGCCACGCAGGTCAAAGGCATCCCCACGCCGCTCTTAGTGTATGAAGTACTCGGTCCCGGCGCCCTGCGCACACGCTTGCAGCGCGCGGCACATCGAGGGCTGGCGCAGTTCGTGGGCCGTGAGCGCGAGTTGGCATGCCTGCACGCGGCGCTCGAGCAAACGCGGGCGGGGCACGGGCAAATCGTCGCCGCCGTCGGGGAAGCCGGCGTGGGCAAATCGCGGCTCTTCTATGAATTCAAGGAACGCACGCGTCGTGGCTGCCTGGTGCTCGAGACGTTCTCCGTTTCGCACGGCAAAGCGTTCGCCAACTTGCCGCTGATGGAGTTGCTCAGGAATTACTTTCAGATCGCGGCGCAAGATGACGAGCGACGCTGCCGTGAGAAGGTCTTGGGCAAGATGCTGACGCTCGAGCGGCAATTCGAGCGCTCGGTGCCCTACGTGCTGAGCCTGCTGGGTATCGGCGAGCCCGACCCCGCATTGGCGGAGATGGACCCGAGCATCCGGCGCGACCGGACCTTCGACGCGATCGTCGAACTGTTGGCACGCGAAAGCCGCGATCAGCCGGTGCAGTTGCTGTTCGAGGACCTGCAATGGCTCGACCGCGAAACCGAAGCTTTCCTGGCGCATCTCGTCGAACACGTGCCCCACACGCGGATACTGCTGCTCGTCAACTATCGGCCCGAATATCGGCCTCGTTGGCGCTGCACCGACGATTGCAAGCGACTAAGGCTCGAATCGCTGACCGCCGCGGAAGCTGGCGGACTGCTTGCGGCCCTGCTCGGAGGCGATGTCGACCTTGCGCCGTTGACGCAACTCATCTTGGAGAAGACGGAAGGCAATCCATTTTTCATGGAGGAAGTGGTACAGACGTTGGTCGAAGAGAAAACGCTCGTCGGCGAACCGGGGCATTACCGGATCGCGCAAACGCCGGCCACGCTGCATATCCCCACGACCGTGCAAGGCGTGCTCGCAGCCCGGATCGATCGGCTCGGTATCGCGGAAAAGGAATTGCTGCAGACATTGGCGGTGATCGGCAAGGAATTTCCGTTCAGCGTGGTCCAGCGCATCTGCACGGGCCGCGAGGGCCTGACCGATGACGATCTACGTCGTCTCCTCGCGAACCTCGAAGCCGCGGAATTCATCTACGAGCGGCCTGCCTTCCCGGAACTCGAGTACTCGTTCAAGCACGCATTGACGCAAGAGGTGGCCGGCCATTCGCTGCTGACCGAGCGACGCAGCGCACTGCATGAACTCGCGGCGCAGGCCTTGGAGGCCCTGTTCCCCACGCGCATCGCCGACTATTGCAGCGAACTCGCGCATCACTACAGCCTGAGCGGCAACATCCCGAAGGCTGTCGAGTATTTGCATCGGGCCGCGCAGCAAGCCCTTCGCCACGCGGCCCATCCGGACGCGATACATCATCTCGGCGCGGCTTTGAAGCTGCTCGAGCGCTTGCCTGACACGCCATCGCGCAAGCAGCAGGAATTGACGCTGCTGCTCGCACTGGGCCCCGCCTTGATGGACGTGCGCGGCTACGGCGCACCCGAAATCGCGGCCACCTATGCGCGCGCCCTCGCGCTGTGCGACGAACTGGGCGAAAACGAGCATCTGTTCGCTGTGCATCTGGGGTTGAGGATTCACTATATGTCGCGCGCGCAACACGACGCCGCGGCGGAACTGGGCGAGCGGATGTTGCGCACGGCGCGCGATGCGAACGATCCCGGCCTGCTCGTCGAAGCGCATGGCGCCCTAGGCGTGTGCCGGTTTTTCCAAGGCCGGTTCGACGATGCGCGTGCGCACGGAGAGCAGGCGCTTGCCCTGTACGATCCCGATCGGCATCAGGCCCATGTCTACGCGCATGGCGTGGACCCGGGTATCCGTGCCCTGAACTTTCTCACGCTGACGTTATGGCTCCAGGGGTATCCGGATCAGGCGCTCGCGCGCAATCTCGAAGCGCTCGCTCTTGCACGCAAACACGCGTATGGCCCGACCTTGGCGTTCGCGCTGGCTTACGCGGCCGAATTGCATCATCTTCGTCGCGAACCTTCGCTCGCCCGCGAGCGCGCCGAGGCCGTGATTTCGCTCTCGACCGAACAAGGCATGCCGTTTTGGCTCGCTTGGGGCACGTTGTTTCGAGGTTGGGCGTTGACCGAATGCGGAAGCATCGCCGAAGGGATCGCGCA
>JBQCDS010000618.1:0-2195 GCA_051961035.1 Trinickia sp.
GGCATGCGCGGCGAGTTCGTTCACGCCGCCTTCGGCAACGAGACGCCCGCCGCGTTTGCCGGCGCCCGGGCCGATGTCGATGATGTGATCCGCGCGGCGAATCGTGTCTTCATCGTGTTCGACGACGACGAGCGTATTACCCTTCTCGCCGAGTTGATGCAGCGCGTCGAGCAAGATCCGGTTATCGCGCGGATGCAAGCCGATCGTCGGTTCGTCGAGCACGTAGCACACGCCCTGCAAGTTGCTGCCCAGTTGCGCCGCAAGCCGAATCCGCTGTGCCTCTCCGCCCGACAAGCTCGGCGCCGCACGGTCGAGGCTCAGGTAGCCGAGCCCCACTTCCTCGAGGAAACGCAAGCGGCTCGCGATTTCGCTGACGACATCGCGCGCGATTTGCGCGTCGCGCCCGGACAGCGAGATGGCGTCGATCCACGCACGCGTGTCCGATACGGTCCAACGACCGACGTCGACGATCGCGCGCCCGTCGAACAGCACCGCGCGCGCGGCCTCGTTCAGCCGCGTACCGCCACAATCGGGGCACGGCGTATCGCCCACGCCTTCGATCTCCTGCTCCTCGGACGGCAGCGTCTGTTCGCGGCCGCGGCTATCGTCGGTGCCGAGCACGGTGTCGTCGTACGCCGCGCGCTGTTCGCGCGTGAGCGCGAGCCCGGTGCCGACGCAACTCTTGCACCAGCCATGCTTGCTGTTGTACGAAAACATGCGCGGATCGAGTTCCGGATAGCTCGTTGCGCAAACGGGGCAGGCGCGCTTGACGGATAGCACTTGCATTTCGCCGATGCTGGCAGTCGACCCCTTGGTGGCCATCGTATCGGCCAAGCCGTCGAGCGGCGCCAACAGATGCACGACGCCTTTGCCGATTTCGAGCGTGGCATCGAGCGCACGACGCAGTTCGGCTTCGTTGTCCGCCGACACCACGAGATCGGCGACGGGCAACTCGATCGTGTGCTCGCGGAAGCGCTCGAGCTTCGGCCAGGGATCGACCGGCAAGAACTCGCCGTCGACGCGCAGATGCGTATGGCCGCGCGCCTTCGCCCACTTCGCCAAGTCGGTGTAGACGCCCTTGCGGTTGACGACAAGCGGCGCGAAAAAGCCCACATGCTCGCCCATATAGTCGCGCAGTAGTTGCGCCGCTATCGATTCGGCACTTTGCGGCTTGACGGGCGTGCCGTCATTCACGCAGTGCTGAATCCCGAGCTTCACGTAGAGCAAACGCAGGAAATGCCAGACTTCCGATGTGGTGGCCACCGTGCTCTTACGCCCGCCGCGCGAGAGGCGCTGCTCGATGGCGACCGTCGGCGGAATACCGTAGACGGCGTCGACCTCGGGCCGCCCGGCCGGCTGCACGATCGAGCGTGCATAGGCGTTGAGCGATTCGAGGTAGCGGCGTTGGCCTTCGTGAAAGAGGATGTCGATGGCGAGCGTCGATTTGCCGGAACCGGACACGCCCGTGACGACGTTGAACTTGCCGTGCGGGATATCGACGTTCAGGCTTTTCAGGTTGTGCTCGCGCGCGTTGACGATACGTACGACGTCATCGCCCTCGACCGCCCGGCGCGCCCGCGCCGCGGCGAGCGCCGATTGCAGCGGCACGCCGGCGGCGGCTTCGTGCGCCTCGCCGGCGCCGAGCGTCTCGTCGTACTGCCTCAGGGCGCGCCCGGTATGCGACGTTTCGCACGCCTTGATCTCGTCCGGGGTTCCGACCGCCACGACGAGCCCGCCTTCATCGCCGCCTTCGGGGCCGAGATCGATGATCCAATCGGCCGCGCGAATCACGTCGAGGTTGTGCTCGATGACGATCAACGAATGGCCGCGCGCCAGGAGCTTGCCGAACGCGCGCATGAGCTTGGCGATATCGTCGAAATGCAGGCCCGTCGTGGGTTCGTCGAACATGAAAAGGCGCCCGCCCGGCGTTGCTTGAGCGCCGATTTTGGCGCCTGTCTCCGCAAGAAAGCCCGCGAGCTTGAGCCGCTGCGCTTCGCCGCCCGAGAGCGTCGGCACCGGCTGGCCGAGCTTTACGTATTCGAGGCCGACATCGACGATCGGTTGCAGCACGCGTAGTACATCGGCATCGCCAGCAAACAGGCTCACCGCCTCGCTGACGGTCAACTCCAGCACGTCGGCGATCGAGAGCGCACGCGCGGGCGTGCCTCTTTCGATGGTGACCTCCAACACTTCGG
>JBQCDS010000619.1:0-4518 GCA_051961035.1 Trinickia sp.
CCATGTTCGGTGCGTGCTGCTCGCCTACGTTCGGTGCGTGCTGCTCGCCTACGTTCGGTGCGTGCTGCTCGCCTACGCTCGGCGTGTGTTGCTCGCCTACGTTCGGCGCGTGCTGCTCGCCTACGTTCGGTGCGTGCTGCTCACCTACGTTCGGTGCATGCTGCTCACCTACGTTCGGTGCATGCTGCTCGCCCACGTTCGGCGCACCGTGATGTCCGTAGTTCGGCCGCATGTGCGGCTGAGGCTCGGGTTGTGTCGCTCGTTGCGGCGGCACGGGCTGCATCGAGCGTTGCGGCGGCGGCACGGGTTGCATCGAGCGTTGCGGTGGCGCCGGCGCTTGTTGCATCGAGCGGTTCGGTGGCGCCGGCGCGTGTTGCATCGAGCGTTGCGGTGGCGGAGCCATCGGCTGCTGGCCGAACGCCGGATTGTGCGGGGCCTGCCCCGGCCCGAAGGCCGGGCGCGGGGGGACGGCCGGCGCGCGGGGCGCAGGCCCGCCCGGCTGCATGGGAGCGGGCGCCGGCCCGCCTTCCCGCATGCCGCCAGGGCCGTGCGCTTGGCCGCTGGGCCCGACCGCCGATTCATGCCCCGGCGGGCGCTGCTGGGCGAGCGTGACGGACGCCGACATGCCGCCGATGCCGGCGACAGCGAGCGCGGCGACGATTCTTCCGATCATGTTCACCTCCGACATGCATCGTTCATGACTTCCAGCATAGCCGCTGATCGAGAACTTCGATCGAAGGCGCGTCGGTGCGCCCGGCGCATTGCTCGCGCACTCGCGCGAACGCTCGCGGTTCCCGGCCTTCCGAAACGCATGTAGGCGCCGTCCGACAAGCGGCGGCGGCGCTTGACGCGATTCTCGGCTCGCGCTGATTTCGATCGCTGTTGCTTGTGCCGATACTCTGCTCAAGGGTGCGGCCGATTCATCGACGGTTGCGGCCCGGCAAAGGTCAGGAGACGAGCGATGATTGCCGAACGGATGTCGTTGAAGAAGCAGGTGGACAAATGGCTCGCGCCGACACTCGCTTCTCCAGCGCGCGTGCTCCGCACGGGCCGCATGCATGGGTCCCGCGTGCGTTACGTTTGTATCGAAACGCGCCCGCCCGAGGGCGCGCGATCGCTCTTCTTATTCCGCCACGGCGACGGTTCGTGGTGCGTCTTTCCGCCGACGCAAGTGCGTCCGGCGATGTGTTGCTGTTGATTTCTCATGGCTGGCGAACACCCCGTCATGCCCGGCGTATCCAACCGGCTGCGGGGATATCGGCCTAGCGCATCGTAGAGCGTCAGCGCGGCGCCGATACCCAAGCCTATCGCGAAGACGGCCATCGCCATCGTGCTCGTTTCGCCGCCCCTCCCAATGTAACGGCGATGATGCAAACACAATGAAAGCGCAGCCATCGATGTCGATGGCCTTGCCCGAGCGCGACATGCAATTGCATCTTCTGCTCATCCCGCGTCGCGGGAAGCAGCCCAGGTAGACGCAGTACAACCTGTGCCCCCTTGCACGCTGGCCCGCGCCACGGCACTCGCTCCCCGTACAATATCCGTCCCCTATGCCGCCATGTGCATTGCACCAAGCGCACGGCATGCATTTGAACGGTATTTTTGGCGCGGTCACGATGCGCGCCAGGTTCTATCTCGGTATCAACTCTAGGATCGTCATGAAACTGAACTTGCGGAAAAAGGTGTCGCTCGCGCTCTTTGCGGCGACAGCGGTGGTGGCAGTCAGCAGTGTCTCGGCTGCGGATCTGAAGACCCTGCGCTTCGGCGTCGAGGCGTCGTACGCGCCGTTCGAATCGAAGAGCGCGACAGGCGAACTGCAAGGCTTCGATATCGACGTCGGCAATGCCGTCTGCGCCAAGCTGCAGGTCAAATGCGTCTGGGTCGAGAACGACTTCGACGGCCTCATTCCCGCCTTGCAAGCGCGCAAGTTCGATGCGATCAACTCCGACATGACGATCACCGATCAACGCAAGCAAGCGATTGCTTTCACCGATCCGATCTACACGATCCCGAATCAACTGATCGCGAAGAAGGGCAGCGGCTTGGAGCCGGTCGTCGCGTCGCTCAAGGGCAAGCACGTGGGCGTGTTGCAAGGCACGATTCAAGAAACGTACGCAAAGGCGAAATGGGCGCCGGCCGGGGTGGACGTCGTCTCGTACCAAACCCAGGATCAAGTGTATGCCGATCTCGCCTCGGGCCGGCTCGACGCCGCCTTCCAAGACTCGGAAGCCGCATCGAAGGGCTTCTTGCAGCGCCCGCAAGGCGCGGGCTTCGGTTTCGCCGGCCCGACGGTGTCCGATCAGAAGCTGCTCGGCTCGGGCGTCGGCTATGGCGTGCGCAAGAGCGACAAGGCCTTGCTCGAAAAGCTCAACGGCGCGCTCAAAGCGCTCAAGGCCGACGGTACGATCGACAAGCTCGCCGCCAAGTATTTCAGCGTCGATGTCGTGTTGAAGTAACCCAACGCCGAGCCGGATTGCATCGCCGGGTAAATAAGAGCGGCAACGACCGGCAACGAACCGGCAACCACCCAAGGCGCGGTACGGCGAAATCCGCGCCGCGCCTTGCGCCTTGTGTAGTGGCGCGCCTCATTTTTTGGTGCGCGCCTTTGAGGGTTATAATCGCGCCACATTGCGGACAGGCAAGACGTCCAGACCAACGTCGCGCTGCCGAATCGTAAGAAGAAGAAAGGAGGGGCGATGGGGACGGTGACCGACTCGGCGCAGCGCTCGGCTGATGCGCAGGGCGCATCGGATGCGGCCCACGCCGGCTACGTGCACTATCCAGCCAGGGCCCCGATCGTCGATGCCGACGGCCTGCTGCGCGGCTTCGAGTTGCATCTGCGTGAGTTGCCCGTCGCACAGGGCGACGAGCCCAACGCCCGCCAAGCGGCCGATGCCGAGGCGGAACATCTGCTCGGTGCGCTCGGTGCGAATGACGTGCGCACGGCGCTCTCGGGCCACCCCGGCTATCTGAACGTCAGCCGCCCGCTGCTTTTTTCCGATGCTATTGCGCGCCTAAAGCCCGATCGCTTCTTCCTCGAAATATCGCCCCAGCTTGCCATCGACCCCGAGTTGATCGCGCGTCTTGCGACGTTGCATGCAAGACGCTATCGCTTCGTCATCGACGACGTGCGCCAGCCCGACGAAGCATTTGCGAAGCTGCTGCCTTACGCTCACGCGATCAAGATCGATCCGGCTCGGTTCGACCCGGAGTTGTTGCAGCGGCTATCGAAGGCGCTCAAATCGGCGGGCAAGCTCTTGATCGCGCTCAACATCGAAGACCACGATGCTTTCGAGCAAGCCAAGGCGCTGTGTTTCGACTTGTTTCAAGGCTACTTCTTCGCGCGCGGCAGCAAGCTCAGCGCGCGCCGTGCGAACGCGCCGCGTCAGGCGCTGCTCAACTTGCTGCGCCTGCTGTCGTCGGATCCGAGCGTCGCGCAGCTCGAAGCCGAACTCAAGCTCAATCCCGTGCTCGTCATGCACCTGATGCGCCTTGCCAATTCGGGGGAGGCCAGCATCGGCCGCAAAGTCGCGACGTTGCGCGATGCGATCAATGCGACCGGCACGAACCGTATCGCACGCTGGACGCAATTGCTGCTCTATGCCGATGGTCGCAAAGTGCCGCTCGAGGACGATCCGCTCATTCAACTCGCCGCCACGCGTGCGCGCTTCATGGAACTCGCCTCGACACGGCTCGCTCATGCGAATCGCAAGGTGGTCGACGGTGCTTTCTTGACAGGGGTGTTCTCGCTCGTCGATGCGGTGTTCGGCGATACGCTCGAAAACACGCTCGAAGCATTGACACTAGCCAGCCACATCCGCGCCGCCATCTTGCGACGCGACGGGCAACTCGGCACGCTATTGGCAGCGATCGAGGCGCTCGAGCGCGGCGATTGGGAAGCGCTCGATCGAGCGAGCGCGGCGCTCTCGCCGCTCACCGCGTGCGACCTCGCGCAGATCGCGATCACGGCGGCCGCCTGGGCCAGCACGGCCGATCAAGGCAAGGAGAACGAGGGGCTCGAGCGAATCGAGGAGTAAGGGCAAAAGAGGCCGAAAGGACAGCAGCCGGCGAATCAGAGCGTTTCCAACTCGCGCGCCGGCGCGTGCGCGAAGAACCGTCCCAACTCGCGCGCGAGTTCGTTCAGCGCGCTCATTTGCGCCTGTGAAATCTTGCGCGGCTCTTGCGAGAGCGACCAATCGCCGTACAACAAAGCCACAGTCGATTGATGCGCGATCACGGGCAGCAGCACGAACGAGCGAGCGTCGTCGAACGCGTTGAGGTACCAAAACGGCAAACGCGCCATCATCTTCGGATCGCGTGCGTGCTCGATGAAAATCCCGACCGAATTGGCGATCGCCAGGTGGAATACGTCGGGCTCGAATGCTTCCTTGAAACACAATGAGGGCAGGGCGCGTTCGACGTCGCGGCCGAAACCAAGACGCGCCTTGTACAACCCTGACGCTTGGCGCACGAACACGACCGTACGCGTGAAGTTCAATCCCGCCAGCACCGTTTCCG
>JBQCDS010000620.1:0-7331 GCA_051961035.1 Trinickia sp.
ATCGAAGTAAGTCGCTTCCTTGATCACCCACTGCGGCGAAAACCCGTTCGCCATGCGCATACCGTCCTCCGTGCCGCGAATTTCCGTGCAACGGCACGGGTGCATGAAGCGTGCCGGACGGCAAAAAGCCACTATTCTCAATGGCGGACGATACGCAGCGCCATTAACGAGCGGGAAAAGCCGCACGACTATTTGCTGCCATTTATTTAACGATGCTTCGACTCAATAGGAACTTGCGCACGCAAAAAAGCGTACTAATAGGTTCGGGTGCCGTGCGCGGGTTCGAGATCGATTTTCCCTCGGCCCTATTGATTGCCGGCGCTGCTTACTCCGTCCCCTGAAAGGCTTCGGACGAGCCGCTATAATGCGACGCATTGCCCCGTTTCCCGAGCACGATGAGTCGATCGATCTGCGCGTTACTGATTTGTTTTGGTCTGACTGCATCCGCATGGGCGCAGCACTCAGAGCCATCGCGCGCAGAGGCTGACGTCGCGACTGCTTCCCACGGGCAAGCGACTGCCGGCGCGTCGGCGGTGTCGGCGTCGGAGCCGATGGCGTCGGTGGCGGTACCGGCCAGTGGCCCCGCTCACCAGCAGCTGCATCGCATCCGCGATATGCTCACGCGCCGATTCGGGCTCGCACGCGCCAAAGCGGAGCAAATCTCGGTAGCGGTCATGTCTTCCGCATCGAAGTATTCCCTGCCGCCTGCGCTGGTATTGGCGATCATTTCCATCGAATCGCGCTTCCAGGATCACGCGCGCGGCAAGAATGGCGCGACCGGCCTGATGCAAGTCGTCCCCGCGGCGCACAAGCGACTCGTCAAAAACCTCGATTTGACGGAACCGGCCGATAACATCGATGCGGGTTCGGCCATCTTGCACGGTTACCTGCAATCGGCGCGTGGCGACGTGGGCGCCGCATTGAAGAGCTACGGCGGCTCGAGTGCATACGCGCGCAAAGTCAGCCTACGCGCCAAGGATTTCGAAGCGGCTGGCGCTGCCAGTGCCGCCGGCGCCTCGTCGCCTTAAATCGGTTTCCTGACGTCGAAACGGCCACGTATGATCTAAACGCAAGCGAACGCCATTGGTAATTGGGCGCGTTCCGGCACTTTGCGCCAGCGCAGCTTGATTGACGAGATTTTCGCGCCCGCGATGCTGGCATGCTCTGCTAGAATCTGGCCGTCGTGCAACACGTACGCAGAGTCCAAAATAAATAGCGATTTCGGAAGGCTGGGCCATTTCGAACATCAGGACACAAACATGAATTGGCTCCGCCCTTTGATCGTCTTTACTGTCGTGCTCGGCCCGGTGGCATATGCCGAGGCCGAACAATGGACCCCCTTGAAGAGCGCCCGTGATCTCGCTTATGCGGTCGACATGGACAGTATTCAAACCGATTCCGACGGTTATATCGAATACATCGCGAAGACCAGTTGGAAGGCGCCGTCGATGATGCCCGGCGCCAATGCACCTGTTTCCGTATCGGTTACGCGTTATCAACTCGATTGCGCCGACAAACAGTGGCGCGCCATCGATACCCATTACCTGCGCGCGGACGGCGCGCCTGCCGGTGTATTGCGATCGGCCGATTCGCCATGGGTCGCGGTGGGTCCGGGTACCGTTGTCGACACGATGTACCGCAAGATTTGCTAAAGGACGGCACCATGCCAATCGGCGCTGAGCGCCGCACGCACGTCCGGGCGTGACTTGTTCTAGTATGTGGGACCGCTTGCGAGAGGGCGCGAACCCGCTCGCACGGGCGGCCTCAACAAACAGGAGAGCACGATGCACGTCATACGTAAGCTGAATGTCGCCGTTCTGTTGTGGGCGGTGGCGGCCGGTGCCGCGTTCGCGGAAACGGTGAATCTCAAGGCGGATCTCGAGCCATCGAGCGAAGTGCCGCCGACGACATCCAAGGGCCATGGCCAAGTGCAGGCGACGTTCGACACGTCGTCCAAGGATCTGAAATGGAAGATCAGCTACGAGGGCCTTTCCGGACCGGCGACGATGGCGCACTTCCATGGTCCGGCGTCCGTGGGACAGAACGCGGGCGTCCAAGTCGGAATTCCGAAGGATAAGCTTGCAAGCCCGATCGAAGGCGAGAAGACGCTGACGGATGAGCAGGCCAAGGAATTGATGAACGGCAAGTGGTACTTCAACGTCCATACGGCAGCCAGCCCGAGCGGTGAAATTCGCGGCCAAGTCGTTCCTGCCAGCTGAGCGAAGCGATACGTCCCAATCTTCGGCGCCTGCCGCAGTCTTGCGGCGGCGCGCGCTGGCCTGCGTCTTTCGCCCACAACCTGTTGCGAGCGACGCACACGCTCTGGAGCAGACACGTACTATGACGTGCATGTGTCCCGCGCGGAGTGCGTTCGCATGAGTTGGCAAAGCGCTGTCGCCTGCTGGTTGCTCAAGAAACAATTTCGCCCGGAAACGCTCAAGCCGCATGTGAGCGTCGAGCGAGCTCGCGCGCATGCCGCCTCGAACATACGGCGGCAGAAGGTGCCGGCTGGCTGGCGGTTGATCGTCCGAGAAGAGCCTGGCGACGCGCCGCTGCGCGGGGAATGGCTCGAGCGCATGGACGCCGCTGCTGGCGACGCGGCGACGCGCACCATCCTGTATTGCCACGGCGGCGGTTACTACTTTTGTTCGCCGGCGTCGCACCGTCCGCTCGTGTTCGCGCTGGCCTCCCGCTCCGGTGCGCGCACGTTCTCGCTCGACTACCGGCTCGCACCCGAGCATCCGTTCCCGGCCGCGCTCGACGACGCGGTGGCGGCTTATCGTCTTTTGGTTGAGCGCGGCACGCCGGCCGATTCCATCGTCATTGCCGGCGATTCAGCCGGAGGCGGCCTGGCGCTGGCCGCGCTCGCCGCATTGCGCGATGCAGGCGATCCGCTGCCGGCCGCAGGCGTCTTGTTCTCTCCTTGGACCGACCTTGCGGCCACGGGCGGGACGCTCGAGTCGAACGATGGGATCGATCCGATGTTCTGCGGCGCCGCGATCGCACGCGCGGCTCGGTTCTATGTAGGCGATGCCGATCCGACCCATCCGTATGTGTCCCCGCTGTACGCCGAACTCGAGGGCTTGCCCCCATTGCTGATCCAGGCCAGTAGCACCGAAGTGCTGCTCGACGACACGCGGCGCGTGGCGGATCGTGCGCAGGCGGCGGGAGTTTCGGTCGAATGCGAAATCTGGCCGAAGATGCCGCACGTATGGCACCTATGGACGCCATTCGTGCCGGAAGCGACGCGCGCGCTCGAGCGCGCGGCGCAGTTCGTGCGGGCTCACGCCCGCGAGCGTGCCGCCCGTCCGATCGAAGCTGGCTCGATGGCGCGATAGGCGGCCTGCACGGCTGGGCCGCCGTAGCGCCGCTCGAGGCGCCGTATCGCGAAGTGGCCGTGGGCCATTTGCTGGAAGTGATCGATGAAGACGGTATTGACCGCCGCGCCGAGCACCGCGCCCAGCGCGGGAATGGATTTGGCCGCGACTTGCTCGCTCACCTGCGCGGAAAACCGCGCCGCAATGGCGTTCATCAGCCGCATCAGCGCAGGGGCGCCGTGCGCGGCGACACCCTTGCTCGCCAACTCGGACGACGCTTTCGAAATGGCCTGAGCGAAAGCGCCGCGTGCGATGAAATAGCCGAAGTCGGCCTCTTCGTCTTGCGTATCTCCGCCCATTCCGAAGATGGCGAGGCATTGCAGCCGCGCTTCGGCGTCTTGCAGGTTCTCGCCCTCGCTACGCGCGATGTCGCAGATGGAGCGGAACATCAGCGTCGTGGTGAGGGGCAGCTCGGCCGGCAGCGCGAACAGCCCGAAGGCACCGCCCGCCGCGCCCGTCGTCGCGACGGCGAGCTTGTGAAGCCAATCGCGTGGCTTGACGCTCGGTGCTGCCGATGCGGCGATCCCTTCATCGTCGGCCAGCGTCGGCGCGCCAAGCGTCGCGACGGCAGCGCGCAGGCTGGCATCGAGCGCGCGTCGTGTCGCGTCGGCGATCGTGTCGTGTGCGCCGGCCGGGAGCCGCGCGAGCAGCCGCTCGATCGGCATGCCGACAGCCCCAGCCAGCTTCATCGCCAGCGGTTGCCTTTCGAGCACGTACTTGGCGCGCGCGAGCGTCGCCACATCGTCTGGGGCCAGCGGCGGCGTAGCGGCGGGGATCGGTTCCATTTGGACCATAGGCAGAAGAAGAAAGAGAAAGCCCACAAAACAGTGCAGTGCACGCGGCGTTCCAATGCCAGCGAATTGTAGGCGCCCATGCTATCATTCGTCGTTCATTGACGAATCAACGATTGCTCCAACAAAAAATGGCCGTCCATACCGCCGCCCATCACTCGCGTGGGCAGCTTCTGCCGTTCCGTGAATCGCTACTCGCGATGCTCGGCATCTCGTTCGTCACCATGCTCGTCGCGTTCGATCAGACCGTCGTCGGCACCGCGTTGCCCACGATCGTCGCCGAATTGCGCGGCTTCGAGCTGTATGCGTGGGTGGCGACGTCCTATCTGCTCACCTCCGTCATCACCGTCCCAATCTTTGGGCGGCTCGGCGATTACTTCGGGCGCAAGCCGTTCGTCATCGCGTCGATCGTCGTATTCACGGGTGCGTCGGTGCTGTGCGGCGCGGCCAACAGCATGCTGTTTCTTGTCGTTGCACGCGCGTTGCAGGGCATCGGTGGCGGAATTTTGGTGGGTACCGCATTCGCCTGCATTCCCGATCTATTTCCCGATTCCGTCGTGCGTCTGCGCTGGCAAGTGCTCATGAGTTCCGCTTTCGGTATCGCCAATGCGATCGGGCCATCGCTTGGCGGCTTCCTGACGCAGTACTACGGCTGGCGCTCGGCGTTCTATGTGAACCTGCCCGTCGGTCTGCTCTCGCTCATTTTCGTCTGTCGCTATCTGCCGCACGTGCGACATGTGGCGGCCCGCAGCAAAATGCGCCTCGATTGGCCCGGTGCGCTGCTGATCGCCGTGGCATTGGGCGCGCTGCAATTGCTCGTCGAATCGCTGTCGCAGCATGGGCTATCGAGCGGCGTCGTGGCGCTGGCCGTCGCGGCCGCCGTATCGAGCGTCGCGCTGTGGAAATGGGAAAAGCGCGCGGCGCAGCCCCTCTTGCCGCTCGATATGTTCGCCAATCGCAGCCTCGCCGCGCTGTTCGCGCTGTCCATGCTGTGCGGTTACTCCATGTTCTCGCTGATTTTCTACGCGCCGCTGCTGCTACAGGGCGGGTTCGGGCTTTCGCCGAAGGATGCGGGGGTGTTGATCACGCCGCTCGTGGTGTTCATTACGATCGGCAGCATCTTGAACGGGCGCATCGTGACGCGTGTGCGTCGCCCCACCGCGATGCTCTACGTCGGCTGCGCCCTGCTCGCGATCGCGTGTATCGGCACGGCGATGGCCACCCGCACGATGCCGCACTCGCTGCTGATGGGGCTCATGATGCTCGCCGGTATCGGGCTCGGCTTCGTGCTGCCGAACTTGACCGTTTTCGCGCAGGAAACGGCGGGGCGCGAGCATTTGGGCATTGCGACGGCGTTACTGCAATCGCTGCGCATGATCGGCGGCATGTTCGGCGCGGCCGTGACCGGTACGCTGATCTCGCACCTCTATGCGCGCGGCGTGCGCGATGCGCTCACGGCGGCACATGCATCCGCCTGGTGGCGCACGATGCGCGATCCGCAAATCCTAGTCAATCGAGACGCGCAGCGCACGCTGCTCGATTCGCTCGCGCATGCGGGCCAAGACGGACTCGCGTTGCTGGAGCAGGCGCGCGAGTCGCTCGTCACCGCGATCCACGCGGGTCTTGCCGTCGGGGCCGTCATTGCCGTCATCGCGCTGTGGCGCTGCGCGAGCGTGCCGCACGTCACGCTGACGCGCCGGGGCGAACAACCCGTGCCTGCGTCGGAATAGGGCCCGGAAAAAGGAAGGGTTGCATCACATGGAAGATTACGTCGGGATCGTTCAGCAGTTCGGTCGAACCTACCGCACCTTCATGTCCGCTTTCGAAGCGCGGGTGGGGCATGCCATGCCGCGTTGGCGAATCTTGCGGATGCTGACCGAGGACGAAGGCGAATGGTCGCAAAAGCGGCTAGTCGAGCGGCTGCGCATCGATCCTGGCGCGCTCACGCGTCAATTGAAATCGCTCGAGGCGCTAGGCTGGATCGAGCGCAGCGTCGACGCGCGCGATAACCGCATCACGAACGTGAGGCTGACCGACGAAGGGCGTCATGTCGTCGACGCGAGCCTGCCGCAGCGCAACGCATTCCTGCGCGACACGATGGGGGCATTGCCCGACGACGCCCTGGCGGGGCTATCCGACGCGCTGACCAAGCTCGAAACGCGCATCGGCGATGTGGCGGAGGCGCCCGTTCCGGCGGCGTGCGAGGAACCGGCGCGCGAGGCCGATGCGGCTGACGGCGGCGAGGGTCAAAAGAACGTTTCGACCACTTCCGTCACGCGATAGCGTCCGTCGACGATCAAAAGCTGCCGCCATTTATCGAAGGTCAGGCACGGGTGCGAGATATCGAACGCCAGCATATCGCCCACCTTCAGATCGGCGCCCGGCGCGATGCGCAGATACGCGTGCTGATCCATCAGCCCCGTGACTTCCCAGCCTTCGCTCGGCACCACCGGGCGCGGCGCGCTGGAACCCGGCCGATAATGCTGCGCGGGCACGGGCATGCCGGCATCGAACGCCGCATCGCGCTTGCCGAAGCCCACGATCGCCCGGTCCGGCTCGGGGATCGATTGGACATATGCCCAAAGCTGCAAGGCGGGCAACAGCGCCTCGCCCATCTTCTTCGCGACCGGATTGCGCGCGAGGATCTCGCTCTGCGCTTTCTTGTAGATGCCGACGTCGTGCGTCAAATAGCAGCCGGGGCGCAGGACGACTTCAATCGTGCCCGCCTTCGATTCGGCGGCGAATTCCTCGGCCACCACGTCGTACCAAGCCGAGCCCGCGCCCGATAAAATCGCGGGCGCGCGCTCGAAGCGGCCTGCTTGCGCAAGGGCGCGCGTGCTTTGCACGGCGCGGCGCAAGAACGCGCGCACCGCTTGCTCGTCGCCGAGCACGCCTTCGTAAATTTCGATGCCGGCCAGCGCCACGGTGCCTCGATGGCGTTCGATAGCCGCCAGCACATCGTTCATTTGCGCATCGTCGCGCACGCCCGTGCGCCCACCGGGAACACCGATTTCTATCAGTACTTGCAGCCGGCGGCCGGCCGCCTTGAAAAAAGCGCCCAGTTGATCGACGCCGTCCGGCGAATCGACGAGGCAGAAGAATTCGAAGTCTCGATCGGACAACAGTTCGGCGATCATCGCCATGTTGTGCTTGCCGACCAATT
>JBQCDS010000621.1:0-13744 GCA_051961035.1 Trinickia sp.
TGGCGATGAGCCCCGCGAAATCGCCCACGCCGTCGTTGTTCGCATCGAAGAACGACTTCACGTGCACTTGGTAGATGATCGCGTCTTTGTACCAAAGCGGATCGTCCGATAAGGGCGAACTCGCCGCGCGCCGCGACGTGCGCGAGCGCCGGCCCGCCCCGCTCAGTTCCGGGGCCGACTCGAGGGAGTGCTCTTCACGCTTCATGGTGCGTCTCCGAGGCGCCGTGTCCGCCGCCGCCTTGGGCTGCGTGGCCGATGGGCTGTGCCTGCGAGGTTTGGTTCAGCAAAGCCAGCGCGTGTTCATCGCGCGGCAAGCCTTGTGCGGGTGCGATGCGCCAGATGGCGAAGGGGCGCGTGTCGGGCTCGATCCTCACGTGTTGGCGGCGGCCGCGCCATTCGAAGCGCTGCCCGGAAACCAGATCGGTGACGGCCAGCGCGTCCCATTCCTGCAAGTGCCAGTGCTCGAACAGATGCGAAGGCAATTCGACATCGGCGTCTTGCGGCTCGAACGGATCGAGACTGATCGCGACGAGAACCACGTTCTCGCGCGAGCGTGTCGCCTTTTCGAAGAAGAGGACGCGATCGTTGTGAGCGGTCAGGAAGGTGAGTCCGAGGTGCGAATGCAGCGCGGGATTGGCGCGTCGAATGCGGTTCAGCAGCGTCACGATATCGACGATGTTGCCCGGCCGATGCCAATCCCACGCGCGGATTTGGTACTTCTCCGAGTCGAGATACTCTTCGCTGCCCGGCAGCGCGGCCGCTTCGCACAGCTCGAAGCCGCTGTAGACGCCCCACAGGCCCGACAGCGTCGCAGCCAGCGCCGCACGGATCATGAAACCGGCACGACCCTGCGCTTGCAGGTGGCGAGGATTGATGTCTGGCGTATTGACGAAGAAATTCGGGCGAAAGAAATCGCGCACGTTTGTCTGCGTGAGTTCGGTCAGATACTCCGTGAAGTCGCGCTTCGATTCGCGCCAGGTGAAGTACGTGTACGACTGCGAGAAGCCGAGCTTCGCGAGGCGATACATCAGCCGTGGGCGCGTGAAAGCCTCCGAGAGAAAGATCACGTCCGGATCGCGCGAGCGAATGTCGGCGATCATCCATTCCCAGAACGGCAGTGGCTTGGTATGCGGATTATCGACTCGGAAGATGCGAACACCGGCGTCGATCCAGAAGGCGATGACGTCGCGCAACGCGACCCACAGCGCAGGCTTGGCGTCGTGCGCGTAGAACTCCGGGTTGACGATGTCCTGATACTTCTTCGGCGGATTTTCCGCGTAGCGAAGCGTGCCGTCGGGGCGCCACGCGAACCAGGTCGAATGCTCCCCCAACCATGGGTGGTCGGGTGCGCACTGGATCGCGAAGTCGAGCGCGATCTCGAGCCCATGCTCGTGCGCCGCGGCGAGCATGCGCTTGAAATCGTCGAGCGTGCCGAGTTCGGGGTGCACGGCCGTATGACCGCCTTCGTCGCTGCCGATCGCATAGGGGCTGCCGACATCGCCCGGCTGCGCGGTGAGCGTATTGTTGCGGCCCTTCCGATTGATCTTCCCGATCGGGTGGATCGGTGGAAAGTAAAGGACATCGAAGCCCATGTCGCGAATGCGCGGCAATTGGGCGATCACGTCGTCGAACGTGCCGTGGCGTGAAGGATCGCCGCTCATCGAGCGCGGGAAGATTTCATACCAACTCGCGAAGCGGGCCGCGGCACGTTCGGCGTCGATGCGGTAGATCGTCGTATCGCGTGCGAGAAACGGGCGATGCCGAGCCTGGGCGATCGCATCGGCCGTCTGCGGCGCGAGTACTGCTTCAAGCCGCGCGGCGTGGTTCGCGCTCGAAAAGCGCGTCGCGATGCGCTTCAGTTCCGCAATGGCCGCACGCTGCGCTTCGTGCTCGCGGTGTTCGTGATGGATCTGCTGCTGCGCGCCGGTTTCATCGACGGTTTCGGCCTCCGCCAGCACGCGCGCGAGCAGGTGGCGGGCCTCTTCGAGTTCCAGCTCGACCGATTGACTAGCGTCGAGCTTCTTGCGGATGTGATCGACGAGGGAGGCGAAATCGTCGCGCCATGCAACGATGGTGAACTCGTAGCGCCCCACGCGCGGCAGCGTGACATGGGCCTCCCACAGATCCAGGCCCGCTGGCGCGGCAGGCCGCATCGGCGTTTCGCGCCAGGCCGTTTCATCCGTGGCGCGCCAGATCACGGCGGCGGCGATTTTGTCATGGCCTTCGGCGAAGATCGCGGCGCCGATATCGACTTGCTCGCCGACAACACGTTTGACGACGAACCGCCCAGCGTCGATGCTCGGCGTCACGCTCTCGATCGCGATGCGCGGCGCGGCGAGCGCTTCCATGGCCGAGGCCACCGAACCGCGCTTCGTCGCGCGACGCACGGCGATGCTGGGGCACGGCTGCGCGCGGTACGCGCGCGCCTCGCCGGGCGCGAGCGCGAAGGCGGCGAGCGGCTCGGCTTGTTCCGTGCAGGGCGTCGCGAGCGGCTTGAACGCCATGAAGTTGCCGGGCACGCCGTCGAGAAAGCGGGTAGGCTCGACAAGCGCGGGCCGGTTCAGGTCGGGGTTGACCAGCAGCAGCACGGCTTCGCGCGCATCGCGCAGATCGGGACACGCGCCGCGCAACACCGCGGCGACATGCGAGCCGGCGGCCGATAGTTGGCGTAATTCACCGACCGTCGCGAGCAGCGAATTGCGTTGCTGCAGCGCATTGGCTTGCCGGACGGCGTCGCTCAGATCGAAACGCGCGGCGGCGCACGCGTCGCGGTAACGCTGCGCGCTGCCGGTCGTATAGGAAATCGGCTCAGCCACGCCATATTCGAAGCCCATCGGCACCAGCCATCCGGTGCCGAGCGCGGCACTCGTGGTGATCGCGCGGCGATACGCACGCTCGATTACCGTGGCATCGGCGGCGTAGGCCAATTCGCTGGCAAGACGCGGCCCGTAGGGCGCCTCGGGAAACGCGATCGGGGCCCCGACGCGCGCGAGCGCGGCATGTTCCTCGGAGAGCCAGTCCTCGCGAAAATCCCACCAGCGAACGGAGGAAAAGACGCTATCGAATTTGGCCTGCTCGAGACGTGCGAGATCCTCGCGCGCAAGCCCCGGTGTCGCGGCGAGCATGCGCACGTTTTCGCGTCGTTGATGCACGGCCGCGTGCAATTCGCGCCACGTATCGACGGGCACACGATGCGGCGAGTCGAACCTAAAGCCGTCGACGCCGGCCGCAACCATTGCTACGAGCCGCTCGCTCCACCAGGCGCCGAATTGCGCGGCGGCATGCGGGTCGTCGAAGTTGGCATATGCCGCGTTGTCTTCCTGCCGCGCATGCCGTGGGTCGAGCCGAAAGCGCGTGGGCTGATACGGGTGAAACCATTGCGGATGGGCGCGCAGCAACGCGCCATCGGCTGCAACACGGTCGAGTACGAGATCGACGAGCAGTGCGAGACCCGCTGCATGAGCCAGCTCGGCCAGACGATGCAGCCCATCGCTCGCATCGCCGGGTAGGGCGAAGATCGGGTGCAGTTGCTCGTGATCGGCGACGAGCTGCGCGTGCCCCGCCTGTCCCGTGGCAAACGCCGAGCCGATCAGGACGTGATCGAAGCCGAGCGCGGCCGCGCGCTCGAACTGTGCGGGCCAAGCGGCGAGCGGCCCGACGAGCGGAGAGTGAAGAAAGTAAATCCGCGGCGCATACGTTTGACGATGTTCCATCGGTCCGTTCCGGTTCGTCGGCGATGTGGATGCACGTTGACCGTGCGATCGCATCGCGTTGTCAGGCGGCGCTCGATCGTCCGGGCACTGGCGTGGGCGTTTGCCGGGCAGGCAGCGGCGTTGAGCGCGCGAGAAGCGGGAAAGCACGATGCATGCCGCCGCTGCCCAAGCAGGGCCCGCGATCGACGAAGGGCGTGCGTCGATCGCATCGAGTATGCGCGCGTTGGCCGGGGCCGGCATGCGCTTTGGCGCCCACCTTTCCCACGAATGAGCGCTGCGAAGACGCGGCTCATCGTCTAGTCTTGATGGCAGACTGATTGGCTCGGCGCGGTGTAAATGTGACAGACGGCGACGCGTTTTTACATCGGCTCAGCAGCCCGCGCATCGCAACGATGCGACTGAATTTCTCTTCTCTGTCGGCCGATTGTCCGCGGGGCGCACGCGAAGCAAGAGGCTGTAAACGAAAGGAGACGTTGTGCCAAGAATCACCCCGTTTCTCTGGTTCGACGATCAAGCGCAGCAGGCCGCTGCGTTTTATACGTCGGTATTCGAACGCTCGAGAATCGTCGAAATCATGCATTACGACGATGCCGGCCCCGGCGGCCCGGGCCGCGTGATGAGCGTGACGTTCGAACTCGACGGCCAGTCGTTCATCGCGCTGAACGGTGGCCCGAACCCTCAATTCTCCTTTTCTCCCGCGATGTCGTTCTTCGTCCGCTGCCGCACGCAAGAGGAGCTCGACGCGCTGTGGGAGCGGCTCGGCGAAGGCGGCGAGCGGCTCCAGTGCGGATGGCTTCGCGACAAATTCGGTGTGACATGGCAGGTCGTGCCGGCGGCGCTTGGGGAGATGCTGAGCGACGACGATCACACGCGCTCGGCGCGCGTGCTGCACGCGATGATGCGCATGTGCAAGCTCGATATCGCGCAACTGCGGCGCGCCTACGAAGGCCAGGGCGCTTGATCGCTTCGCTGCGGCGCAATCGTTTCCGCCCTTATTTCCGACCTTATACCGCGTCTTTGCTTCTCCCATGCGCATTGTGTAAATGCTGCGACGCGGCTATAGTCGCTGCCAACGGGCGCAGCCCCGGGTTTTTACGGATAAGGAAAGACCGCTTCTTCGAGGGCGGCGCGCAAGACCGGAATCGGGGCGCGAACCCGTCGGCCAATGCCGGCGGTGTCTGGACACGATGGTGGAGCCCACATGACAGATGCCCGAGCCAGCCGGCCGCTTGAGCAGCCGGCTGCGGCCCGTAGACAATTCGTACTCGGCGCCGGCGCTTCGGCCGCGGCCCTCGCTGTTACCGCCGCGACCGGATTGCCGTTCGTCTCATCGCGCGCATTCGCATTTTCCCCGCCGGGTGGCGGTGGTCTCGATGCTTTTATCGCGCTTTCGCGACAATTAACGGGGCGTCCGGCGCTCGACGCCACGCTTGCCGCGCGCATTTACGACGCGCTTTCGAAATCCGACAGCGCGTTCGTGTCCCAGGTGGCCGCGCTCAATTCATGGCTGATGACGCACGCCGGCGTGCCGAGCGATACCGTCACCGCCGCGCTCGCGGCCGAGGATCCGCGCTTGGCCGCCACGGTCCGTCATGTCGTGCGTGCTTGGTACCTCGGGCTCGTGGGCGATATGCCGACGGTTCAAGTCGTCGCCTACGAACACGCGCTGATGTTCGATCCGGTCAGCGACATTCTGACGATCCCATCGTATTGCCACGACGTGCCGTTTTACTGGGCGCTCAAACCGGCCAGTGCTTGAGTGCTCGCTGCAAGCCACAGGGAGGCCGCGCGCTTGCGCTTCGCCCCCCGCTCCCGCATGCGGCACTGCAAAAGAATGAAATAGGCGAAGCGCTTATGGCAAACAACCCTTCCGCCGACGTCGTGATTGTCGGTTCGGGCGTGGCAGGCTGTCTTGTCGCGCACCAGCTCGCGTTAGCGGGCGCATCGGTCATCATCCTCGAGGCGGGGCCGCGCTTAGCGCGTTGGCAGATCGTCGAAAATTTTCGCAATTCGCCGGCCAAGGGGGATTTCACCACGCCGTATCCGTCGGTGCCGTACGCCCCGCATCCGGAGTACGCACCCGCCAACGGCTACCTCATCCAAAAGGGCGACTATCCGTACGACTCGCAATACCTTCGCCTTGTTGGCGGCACCACTTGGCATTGGGCCGCGGCCGCGTGGCGCTTGCTACCGTCCGATTTCAAATTGAAGACGATGTACGGCGTCGGGCGCGATTGGCCGTTTCCATACGAAGCGCTCGAGCCCTGGTACTACGCGGCCGAGGTCGAACTCGGCGTATCCGGGCCCGATGGCTCGATCGATCTCGGCTCGCCGCGCGCAAAGCCGTATCCGATGCCGCAGTTGCCGCTGTCCTACATGGATACACGCTTTGCCGATGTGCTCAACGCCAACGGCTTCACGGTCGTGCCCGAGCCGGTGGCGCGCAACAGCCGGCCCTACGACGAGCGCCCGACCTGTTGCGGCAACAACAACTGCATGCCGATTTGCCCGATCGCGGCCATGTACAACGGCATCGTGCACGCGGAGAAAGCGGAGCGGGCGGGCGCCAAGCTGATCGATCGAGCCGTCGTCTATCGAATCGAGGCCGACGACAAAGGCCTCGTCTCCGCCGTGCACTACAAAGACCCGTCCGGTCGCACCACACGCGTGAGCGGCAAGCTTTTCGTGCTCGCTGCGAACGGCATCGAGACGCCAAAGCTGATGCTGATGGCGACGTCCGCCAAGTTCCCGCAAGGCATCGGCAATCGCTCGGATCAGGTTGGCCGCAATCTGATGGATCACCCGGGCACGGGCGTGAGCTTCCTTGCAAACGAACCGCTCTGGCCGGGGCGCGGCCCGATGGAGATGACGTCCGTCGTCAATTTTCGCGACGGCTCGTTCCGCGCCGACTATGCGGCGAAGAAGCTGCATGTGTCGAACGGCGTGGCGACGATGGCGGTGACATCGGCGCTGATCAAGCAGGGGCTCACGGGCGCCGAATTGGATCGCCAAATTCGCGAACGGACCGCACGCACGCTGACGATCAACAGCTTCCACGAGCATCTGCCCGAGCCGCAGAACCGGGTGGTGCTTTCAAAGGATCGCGCCGACGCGCTCGGCATCCCGCACCCCGAGATCTATTACTCGATCAACGATTACGTCAAAAAGAGCGCGGCCAACACGCACGAGCTCTATGCGCAGATCGCGAGCTTGTTCGGCGGCACCGAGGTGACGTTCAACGATCGTTTCGCGCCGAACAACCACATCATGGGGACGACGATCATGGGCACGGATCCCGAAGATTCGGTCGTCGATGCGGATTGCCGAACCCACGATTCACCGAACTTGTTCCTCGCGACGAGCGGCGTGATGCCTACCGCCGCGGCGGTCAATTGCACGCTGACCATCGCCGCGCTCGCGCTGCGGCTTGCCGACAAGCTCAAGCGTGAGCTTTGATTCGCGCGACGAACCGATGAGATTTCCGATGACGAATGTGCGACTGCGTTCCGATACCAGCTCTCTGCGCCATGGGCCGATACTTCACGACATGCGGCGCTCCCCCATGCGCATGAAGGGCCTGGCGGCCGCGTTCTCGGTTTTCGCTTTGTATTTGGCCTGGCATGCATCGAATCAACTCGAGGGCAAATCGGCCGATGAATTGCCGGTCGCCATCGCGCGGGCGCAGGGCGCGAGCGAAGTCGCGGCGGCGGGGGCATCGGGCGCTCGGGCATCGTCCGCATCGGGCGCTTCGGGCAACGCCCGCCAGATGCCGGCAGGCAGTTCGGCGCCTCGTTCAACCTCCGCCGTCTCTGCATCAACTTCAGCGCCAACCTCAACCTCAACTTCGGTTTCCTCGGCCATGGGCCCGCCCGCGCTTGGGACAGCGGCAGCGAATCGATCGCCGGCGGCCTCCGGCGCGAATAGCGCAGCACCGTCGGCCGCAACGGGCGAATCGGCAGCCGGTGCGAGCGGCTCGTCGGGCGGCTTCGGACCGGCGGCCGCTGGCGCGGCGTCGATGGATGCCGGCACGGCCGATCTCGTCCGACGCGGCGACTATCTTGCGCGGGTAGGCGATTGCATCGCGTGCCACACGTCCGATAAGCGCAAGCCCTTCGCGGGCGGCGTGCCGATCGGCACGCCATTCGGTACGCTCTACACGCCGAATATCACGCCCGATCCCGATACCGGCATTGGCCGCTGGACGGACGCCGATTTCGTGCGCGCCATGCAGCAGGGCATTGGCAAAGGCGGCGAGCATCTGTACCCCGCGTTTCCCTATCCCGAGTACACGCGGATCACCGAGCACGACGTGCTCGCCATTCGCGCCTACCTCAACACGGTGACGCCGATTCGCTACACACCGCCGCGCAACGCGCTGCGTTTCCCGTTCAATCAGCGCTGGCTGATGTTCGTCTGGAACCTGTTCAATTTCCGCGAAGGCCGGTTCGTGCCTGATCCGAAAAAGAGCCCTCAATGGAATCGTGGCGCCTATCTCGTGGAAGGACTCGCCCATTGCGAGGAATGCCATACCCCGCGCAATTTCATGCAGGGATTGCAGTCGAGCGATCGCTTCGCGGGCTCGGTGCAGGCGGGGTGGCACGCATTCAATATCACGCCTGACGAGGCTGGCGGTATCGGCAACTGGACCGACGACGACATCGTGCGTTACCTCGGCACCGGCGCGGTGCCGGGACGGGCGAACGCGGCGGGGCCGATGGGCGATGTCGTGGTGAACAGCACGCAATACCTGACGCCCGACGATTTGCGTGCCATCGCGGTGTACCTGCGTTCCGTGCCGCCCGTTGCAGGCGGTCAGACGCGTCCGCGCGATCGATGGGGCCACCCGGCCGACGACGTCAAGCGATTGCGCGGCAGGCGAATAACGGGTATCGACGGCGCGCAGCTTTTCGTGGCCAATTGCGCGAGCTGTCACAAGTGGACGGGCCAAGGCATCGGCGCGTCATCGCCGCTCGCTTATCCGTCGCTGATTCACAACAGCACGGTGGGCGCGCCCGATGCGAGCAATCTGGCAATGGTCATCTTGCACGGCGTGAATCGCCGGACGAAAGACGCCGACGTGATGATGCCGGGTTTCGGCGATGACTTGAACGACGATCAAATTTCCGCCATTACGAATTACGTGACGCAGCACTTCGGCAATCCGAACGCGACCGTGACGGCTGGCGACATTGGAAAGCTGCGCCGGCGCGAGCACTAGCAGTGGTGCGCCAAAGCGACCGAGGGACCGGGACGATACAATCGACGTTTCCTTCCGCCGCCCATGCTCTAGATTCTAGATACAGGCCGGCCGTGCGCCGGATTGCGATGGCTGTATGAACAGGACAAGCGAGGTTTCTCCGATTCTCTGCCGGCATGCGGCCAACACCGACGGCCGTGATTTCGTCGTAGGCGATCTGCACGGTTGCGTCGACGCGCTGCGCTTCTTGTTGCGCGAAATCATCTTCGATCCTGCTTGCGATCGCCTCTTCTCGGTGGGCGATCTGATCGATCGGGGCAGCCAGTCGGAGGAGGCGCTCGCGTTGCTGGACAAGCCGTGGTTCTTTCCGGTACTCGGCAATCACGAAGAGGCGCTCTGCCTCGTGGCCGAGGGCATCATGCGGCGCAGTGTGTGGCAGGGGCTCGGCGGCGCGTGGGCGGATGCATTGCCCGATGCGGTTCTGCGAGCCTATGCGAGACGCCTGCGGACGTTGCCGCTCGTACGCGTCGTAGGCAGTGAACCGCGGCGCTTCAATGTTTTGCACGCTGAATTTTTCGGCGATGACGCAGCGCTCGACGTCGGCGTCTTCGGCGCGCGCGTGCGGCAACAGCTGCTGTGGGGGCGCGAACTGGCACTCGGCGGCGCGACTGCCGACCGGCAAGCCGGGCTTTCACCCACCTACTGCGGCCACACGCCGATGCGCGAAATCGGCAGAATCGGCGCGCAGATCTTCATCGACACGGGCGCTTTCGCGCCGACGGGCAAGCTGACTATCACCGAAGCGCTGACGCCGCGCACCTGGTCTGTTACGGTCGAGCGGGCGGTGGCTGAAGGGGCCCGACAAATGTCGATGCCATAGCCAACGCCAGAAGAAGCGGCAGCGCGCGCCTTGCGCTAGCCGATCTGGTTCAACTCGAACACGCTGTCGATTGCCGCTCCGTTCCAGTTGTATTCCAAGTACGCCGCGTGATGGCAGTCACGCAGCAGCGTCGTCTTGAATGCGGCCAGGCATTCGCCCGAGGTATCGCGCACGGACGGATAGACGATGCCAGCCGCGCCCGCATCGCGAAGCTGCCGCCCGAGTGCTTGCCCGGCCGAATAGTCCGTAGGTGAAAGTACGGCCGGATCGAGCGTCGGATCGTTGCGCAAGTCGATCGCCTCCCCGCGCGCGAGCACCGTATAAAGCCGCATTTGCTGGCGCAGCGGTGCTTGCTTCGTTGCCGCAAGAAACAAGGCCGCGTGATAGCGCGTTTCCGCCACGGCTGTTTTCGCTTCGCGGGCGCAATAAAAGACGCCGTAGCGGCCATCGGAGAACCGACTGCCGAGTGGATTGAGGTGCGTGAACGCAGCCATGATCGGCCCGCAGCCGGGGCCGAAGCGGCGCTCGGCGCGCGGAACGAGATCGAGTTCGCCCACTTCCGTACGCAAGCGATCGTTCGTCATCGCCTCAAGGGCATAGAGCGCTTCGAAATCCTCGGCGGAGGCGACGCGATCGAACAAATTGACGGCGGGAAACCGAGTGGGGATCACGCGATAAGCCGGCGACCAATCGATGCGAGCAACGCGCTGGGGGGAGCGAAGGGGTTCCGTTGTCGTCACGCCCACCCGCCCCGCATGGCATCGAGATATTGCCGCACGGCGATCAAATCGCTGACGTTCCCGGCCACCATTCGGTCCAGCGCACTGGCGCCGCCGAACGGCGGGGCGCTATTCGGCCGCTTGATCCAACCATCGGCCGCTGCCGGTTCGGGCAAGAGGATTTGCAATGCCTTATAGATACCGAGCAATAGCGATAAACGTTCGAGCGTATCGCGCGAGAGCCGCGCGGACTGCGGCGCCGCCTTCCATTTAAAAAACGTCGAGCGGCCGGGCGAGCCGAGCAGCACGATTTGCTCGTCGATGCCGAGCCCCCAATCTCGGGCGATGTTGAAAAATGCGCGCAAACCGGCTGCGGACATCTCCGCCGTCGTGGGCGCAGCGGGGCCCGCTTCTTTGCGCGGATGGGGCGCGGTAGCGGACAAGCGGTGAAGGGCGGCAGGCGACATGTTCAGTCTCTATTTGAATCACAGTTCGAAGTTAGTCTATTTATGGATTAAAAGCAAGTCGCCGTGAACTTCACGCCACACCGCTCGTTTAATGTGAAATCGACCTTTCTCCAACCGCGCTTGCATCGGACTGACGGGCGCGGGCAGGGCCCGACGGCCAGCATTGGCACACCACGAGTCCCGCGAGCATGAGCGCCGCGCCGCCGAGCGCCCTCGCGGACAGCGTTTCGCCCAGCGCCACCCACCCCGCGAGCGCCGCGAACACGCCTTCCATGCTGAAGATGATCGCGGCGTGCGCCGGCGCGGCGTCGCGTTGAGCCACGACTTGCAGCGTATAACCCACGCCGACGGAAAGCGCGCCGCCGTAGACGATCGACGGCCACGCTCGGGCAAGCGCCTGCGCGTGCAGCGGTTCGAACGCGAGCGCGACGGCGAGGCACAGCACGCCGCACGTGACGAATTGCACGAAGGCGAGCGCGAGCGCATCGCGCGAGCGTGCGAAGCGGCCGACGAGCAGCACTTGGAACGAGATCACGATCGCGCACCCGAGTTGATAGAGATCGCCCGATCGCACCTCGAAGGACGATTTCACGCTGAGGAAATAGAGCCCCACCGCGGCAAGCAATGCGCCTAGCCACGTCGCCGCACGCGTGCGATGGCCGAACGCGGCGCCGACGAGCGGCACGATAACGACATAGAGCGAACTGATGAAGCCCGCGTTCGCGACCTTCGTGTATTGCAGGCCGATTTGCTGCATCGAGATGGCAACGGAAAGCACGAGCCCGAGGGCGATACCGGGGAGCGCTTCTTTCGGGCGATGCACGAGTGCGGCCAGCTCAAAGCGCGACGTGCGCGCGGCGGGCCGCAAGCACAGCGCCAGCACGACGACGGAACCCAATAAGAACCGCAGCCCCGTGAAGAGGAACGGGCCGATGGCATCGAGGCTCAGCCGCTGAGCGACGAAGGCCGAGCCCCAAATGATGGCGGCCAGCAGCATCAGCAGATTCGCGCGCGTGTGTTTTTTTACGTCTTCGTTCAAATGGGTCATGCGTGTGGGGGAAATGGGTCAATTTTGGTCAGGCGGCCGGGCCGATGCGGCGGGTAAGCTTGTCGTGCCAAAAAGGCAGGCATCACGTGAATGGCACCCATGCGTCTCGCTACCGCGCGAGATTCCGCGTAGTCCTCGAGTATATCGAGGTGAGTCTGAACGAGCCGCTCGACGTCGAGCGGCTAAGTGGTGTCACTGCGCTGTCGACGCATCATTTTCATTGGCCAGGTCGGTTAGCGCGCGCAGCCATTCGTCGCCTTGACCGCATCTCATGATGCAGGCGGTGGCAACTGCGGTTGATGTGCGTCAATGAGCGATAGGGCAGGGTGGATTTGTTTTGCACTCGCAGTGCGAGTCGGGCACGCACTCGCCCCTTTGTGCTTCCTTAGGTGACGGCGGCGGGGGTATGTAACTTGCAGGCGCAACCGCCGTGAACAACAGGGCGTGGGATCGGGTAGCAAGCCGACGGCTAACAGGTGCCCCAAGCGATGCGCCCCGACAAGACGCGCAGTGTTGACCGTCGAGCCTGCTTCCGCTGCGCGAAAAGGGAGAGAGAAATCATGAGCATCGAACAAGATGTCGTTTCGTTTCTGACTTCGGTCGACTTGAAGCTCGTGACTGCCGAGTCATGCACGGGCGGACTGATTGCGGCCACATTGGCTTCCGTGCCGGGAAGCGGCAAATGTCTGGACGTCGGATTCGTCGCGTATTCGCCCACGGGGAAAGCGGGCTTCCTCGGCGTGCGACAAGAGACGATGGATCGTTACGGACTCACGAGCGAGCAAGTCGCGCGCGAGATGGCGGAAGGAGCGTTGGAGGCCGAGGGATGCAGCGCGGATCTGGCCGTGTCCAACACGGGCGTTGCCGATCCCGTAGGCGATGGCGAAGGGCCACCGGCCGGCACGCAGTGCTTCGCGTGGTCCTGGCGGCTTCCGGATCGACCGTCCGTGACTTTTACGGAGACAGTACGGTTCGCGGGTGATCGCAATGAGATCCGCGAGGCGGCTGTGCAGTATGCGCTGTCGCGGATCGAACATTATTTTGCGCTGGTGCGCGGTGAGGCTTCTGCCAGTGGGGGATAGCTGGGCGGCGCAGTGGCGCAGGTGCAGGGGTGAATGATGGGGACAGCCTTTCAAAGCTTGCAAATTCCTAACAATTACGCTTTAATGAGGCTGTCTGCATCCCGGGTCGCTCATCAAGCGGCCCCCTTTGAGGCCATAGCCGTGCGTTCCGTCCTGAATTCTCCTGTCCTTGCGTGTTTCCATTTTCGGGCCCTGCCCGAAAGGGACACCTGTGGGCTTCGAACCCCGGGAACAGCCAAACGCACACGGAGCCGCGTTATTCCCGCGGACAAGTCAGCACTTCCCTTTGCCCGGTTCTTCGAATAACAGCGAAGAGCCGGGCCTCCTACCAGGCCTGACGGCCCACGACGACACGCTGTCGCGCCTCGCCTGACGACGGGCGAGGCAAACATCGCGCGCGAGTGCGTGCGCTCGCTCGTGTGTCGGGTCCAACGGTTCAACGGTTCAACACGATCCCCGTTGCGCGGCTGATGCGCGGCAACTTGCCGCGCTTAACAAGCGGCGGGGCTGACCACGTGTTTGAGAAAGGGAAAGCCATGACAACGCAAACGAAACATCCATTTGAGGCAGTTCAAGTCAGGAAGGCACGCGCCATCGAGGTCTCCATTCGGCCCGCAGATATGCAGATGCCTCTTTCG
>JBQCDS010000622.1:0-5644 GCA_051961035.1 Trinickia sp.
AGGGACAACAGCTACAGGCCCTCGCGTACGCCGCCATGCTCGCCATCGTGAAGGACGCCATGTCGGCACAGAACGCGGATGCACAAGCCGATCCTTCCAGCAATACGCCATCGCCGGGCTCACAGAACGAGCCCACGGCACCAGACAATGCACAGCCTTCGACGGGTGACTCCGGCACATCGAGCAACGACACGGAATCGATGCTGCAAACGATCGCGCAAGTACTGATGAAATTGCTCGAGAGTAGCCAAGCGCAACAAGGCACGGGCGATCAATCAGGGCAAACGGCGCAATCGAACATCGAACAGATGCTGATGGAGATTCTCCAGCTCGTGATGCAACTGCAGGAAGGCCAGAGCCAGCAAGGCGCCGGCGGCCAATCGAACAGCTCGCCCTTCGGCAACGACTTATCCAACTTTGGAGACGTGTCGGGCTTGGACGGCGCTTCCGCTTCGGGCGATTCTTCCAATTCGGGCGATACCTCGTCGACGGACAACTCGCAAACGGGGCTGCTCGACGATATCTTGTCGATGCTGCTCAAGGCGCTCACGGAGATGCAATCCGGTGGTCAGTCGCCGGGCGCCGCGGGTAACCCGTCGGGCAGTGGCTCCTCCGATGTCGCGAACTTACTGCAGGAGTTCATACAACTGCTGCGGCAATTGCTTGGTGCCTCGAATGATGGATCGAACGATGGATCGGATTCCGGAGGCGCAGGCAGCGATGCGCCTGCGAGCGGCAACACGCCGAGCGGCGATGATTCTTCGGCTAGCCCATCCGTTGGCGGCCCAGCGGTGCCGTTTCAGAGTAAAGACATCGTGCCGAGCAACGCGTCGGGCTCTGGCACGGGCGGCACAAGCACCGATGGAACCCGCACCGACGGTGCGTCGACGCCAAGCGCCTCGACGACGCCAACCGGCAGCGACTCCAGCAGCGGCAACAACGTGGTGCAGACCGTCAACGAGACCGTGGCAGCCATGGGCGGGGATAGGAAAGTGCAAGCCGCTTTGTACGGCAACTACAAGGTCGAGTGCAGTTCCGCGTCGGGCGAGCCCGTGGCGGATATCAACGAGGGTGGCCAACGAGGCGAACCGAACAGCGATGTCAATGAAGACAATAGCGACGGGTACGGCATCTTCCAACTGAGCGGCGCGATGAAGAAGGATTTCCTCGACTACTGCCATGCAAACGGGAAAGACCCAGCCGACGCGCATGCGCAAATGGATTTCCTCAAGGGAAACCCGCGCTTCAAGGACGCCATCAATCAACTGAAGGAGGACGAGGCGAATGGGGCATCGCTCGCGCAGATGACGCAGGACTTCACGACGACATTCGAAAAGGCGTCGGTCCGGAACGACAGCTCCCGGATCGCGGCCGCGGAATCCTACTACAACGGAGGTTCGTGATTTCCGTATCCGGTGCACGGGAGCGGCGGCATTTTCCCGCGGCATTTTCCCGCCGCATTTTGCCGCCGCCGCGCTGCCCGTTATGCCGCCACGCCGTACGAATCAGCGCTCATCGTCCGCGCTGCGGCAACCCCGAGCGTACTCGCACGAGCGACGAGCTTGACCGGCAGAAAGACCTTGAGATCGGGCGGTACGTCGTCAACGAGCATTTCCACGCCGCGCGCGCCGAGCGCTTCCTTGTCGACGGCAATCGTCGTGAGCGGCAGCGTGCCCTCGGCCGCAGCGGGGATATCGTCGAAACCGACGATGGCGATGTCTTCCGGTACGCGCAAGCCGCGCGCAAGGCAAACGCGCATGGCCGCAAGCGCCGCCACATCGTTGTAAGCCAAAACCGCATCGGGCGCGCGATCCGTCCCATGCACGGCAAGCAGACGCTCCATTGCGCGCGCGGCGCCGGCGTACGTCGCAAGGCTCGGGTCGATCGTCATCTCGAGCGACGGATCGAACAGCCACCCCGATTCGAAAAACGCACGCCGATAGGCGAGCGCGCGCTGTGCGATCGTGTAATGCGCGGGCGAGCCGCCGATGAATGCGACACGCCTGCGGCCGAGTGCAAACAAGTGCTGCATGGCAAGCGCGACGCCTGCTGCATTGTCGACGTTGACCGAGCGAAGCTCCGGCGCCCACAGATCGATCAGCGCGAGCGGCCGCTGCATGTCGACAAGCATCGCCAGTGTCTCGGGCTCGACAAAGCCAACCACTGCTATCGCATCGGGCTCGTGTAACCGCAATTGCCGGGCGACGTCCTCAGTCGGCCCGACCGTCAATAGCGCGGGCACGATACCGCGCGTGCGGCAAGCATTCTCCACCCCGCGCAGCACCTGAGAGAAGAAAGGGCTGGGCGCCAGACCGTTGTGCTGGCGGTGCATGACGAACGTAAGGCGCCGGATTCGCGGACGCAGTTGAACCCCCTCGTAGCCAAGGCGGCCTGCCGCCTCGATTACACGAAGCCGGGTAGCCTCGGTCAGACCGGGTTGTCCATTCAGCGCGCGCGAAACTGTACCGATCGATACATTCGCCGCGCGAGCGATATCGCGAATCGTTGCGGCCATTTTTTTATCCCCGCCGTTCAGGTCTAGGTTTATCGTTTGAACCGGCGCCTACTATCCTCTACATGGAGTAGGTAGGTACATTATCTATACGTATATCGCCGCTAAGTCGACGCCACTGCCCCCGGGTAAACACGACGTTCACGGTTCGTACGGTGCTACATGGCTTCGCCCCCAGCATGGCGGAGTCAGTAAAACGATCGAGAATCAGCGCTTCTATTTGCAATTGAGAGAGCATCCGTGGAATCTCGTTCGAGCCGCGTAGCTGGGCATGGCGATCAACTTGACCCATCCGATTTCGCTAGCGAATCGCAAAGTCTCGACATACCGAGCCGCAGCCAGCCAGCGCCCACTCCTTCGATGCCCATCGCGCTTGCGGACGTGCCCAAACGCACATCGTCGCCATCGCCGTCTTCGGTCGGCGAAGCGCAAGGCCGAATCGAGCAAGCTCGCGCCTGTTATCTCGCCAATCGGCATTACCACGGCACCACGATCGAGGGAAAGGAAAAAATCAAAAGGCTCGGATTCGACGTATCGCGGAAGTTCGGCGGTGCAACTGCGTCGGCGCTCTCACATGGGCTCTGGACGGCGGGGAAGGACAACCGCAAGGTGGCGCCGAGCAAAAGATACAACTATCTGTGCGAGACGGGCACTGCTCGCGTATTTGCCGTTCTCGCCAGCATGGGATCGAACGGCTGCGGCGCGCCGGCGATCGTCCGAACGCTTGGAGTCAAACAAGCGGTCGATTCC
Organism: Trinickia sp.; assembly: GCA_051961035.1. GTDB lineage: Bacteria > Pseudomonadota > Gammaproteobacteria > Burkholderiales > Burkholderiaceae > Trinickia. The sequence continues at coordinate 3,263 of JBQCDS010000622.1, forward strand.
TTCGAGCAAGATCCGGATGCCGTTCCCGATCCCGCCGAGATGGCGAGCAATCCGAACTGGCGAACCCCGGACAACATTCCCGCCGCTCACGTATTGAACTCGAAGGGAAAGGGAAAACCAACGAAAGAAAGCGCGAAGATTTTTCGTGCATTGCTCGACGACGCGGGCATCAAGGTATCCGAAGACGAGGCGGGACGCCTGCTCGCCGACGTACAATCCGATTCGGAGGATGATCTGCCCGAGGAAAACGTTAAAGAGTATCAATCCTTCTGGAACGAGCGCTTTAGGCGCACGAAATCGAACTAATTCTTCAGGCAGGCATCGCCTACGATGAAAAGACGATGCCAACTACCGCTAGTTCGGCCCGCAGGCGGCGTAATCAATTGTCATAGAACGTATACCTTGGTATAGCTTTTGGTGCCGTTCAAAATGCGGCATTGTTTTTGGTCACATCGAAAACTCAGACAAAGCTCGTCCGACAAATCACTCGAAACTCACCCGAAACTCACTCGACGACAATGTCGTACCCATGACGAGTACGCCTTCCAATCTTCCTTTAATTGCCATTGTCGACGACGATGCCCTAGTTCGCATAGCCATTTGCCGATTAGTGAGATCCCTCGGCTATCGCGCTCATGCCTATGAAAGCGCCGAGGATTTTTTGCAGTCGCCGGAGAAACGCCAGATATCGTGCGTCATTTGCGACATCCAGCTCCCGTGCATGAACGGCCTCGAGCTTCAGCGCCAGTTGAACACGGAAGACGGCGCTCCTCCGATCAGTTGCATGACGGCCTATCCCGACGGCCTCGTTCGAGAGCAAGCGCTTGCGGCCGGGGCGACGTGCTTTCTAAACAAGCCACTCGACGGCCACGGTCTCGAACAATGGCTCGAGAAAGCCCACCGTCGTTGACCGTGCCCGCCGCGGGCTTGGAATCGTTCTCGCCGCTCGGTTCAGCATGCCGCACCCGCCGGCAAATAGATCAAGAAAAGCGCGCCGCGCGACCGGTTGGGCGCCGCCACCAGCCTGCCTTGATGCGCCTCCACGATCGAACGGCATATCGCCAACCCCAGCCCCGTACCTGCCGGCTTCGTCGTGAATAGCGGATCGAAGATCCGCTCGATGTGCTCCGGTTCGACGCCTGGCCCGGAATCCTCAACCGAAATGCGGACCTTTCCCGATACCAGGCCGCACGAGACGCGAAGCACACGCTCCCGATATCGAATGAGCGCCATTGCATCGGCCGCGTTGATGATCAGATTGAGAAAGACGCGTTGCAGTTGGATTTCATCGCCGATTACCGGCGGCAAGCCGCCCTCGAGCGTCACATCGAGCGATATTCGATGCGCTTGGAGCGCGGCGCTCGATAATTCGAGCGAATCTTTCACAAGCTTTTCAACGTCGAGCGGTTTTCTCTGCTGTGCACCGGATTTGAAAGATGCCCGGATATTTTCGACTACGGTACCGGCTCGTTGCCCATCGTTCAAAATGCAACGCAACGCATCCTCGACTTCGTCCAGATCGGGATTCTTTCGTTTTAGAAAGCGCAGCGCGGCATCCGCATTGGCCAAGATGCCCGTGAGCGGCTGTCTCACCTCGTGGGCGATCGACGCCGAGATTGCATCGCCGGTCATCAGCCTTGCGTCGCGTTCGAGCCTTCGCGCCAAAAGCGCGCGCACCAGTTGCGTGTAAAGCGTCGTTGTTTCGTACAACATGACGGCCAAAACGAGATTCGCCGCCACGAGCGCAATAGCACGCTCGGCATACCACGTGAGCGTGAACCGCTCGTCGCTCGCGAATGCGATGATCGACTGCGATAAAAACGAGAACATCACGACCATCAGCCCGAGATCCAGCACCGACTTATTCATGCGACGCGAGAGCAGCACTGTCGCGATAACCGTCAAAAGCGCCGAACACCCCAATGGGACGAGCCACATGCGCGAAAAAAACATGGGGCCGATCGCGACTTTCGGCAGCCAACCCTGCCCTGCGGTAGCGAGGACGGCCAGCGCGCCGATCAGCGACACCACCAGCGCAATGCTGCCCGAGGCAGCGATGCCTAAAGACCCGTGCGGCACCGGCTTCTCGCGTTTCTCGTTATCGAGAAAAACATAAGCGATGGCGAACAACGGGAAGCCCGCGTGCCAAAAAATATAGAGCCATGCGGTAGTTTGCAGCCCCGCTCCCAGCCGCTCAGTCAGGGGCGTCACGCCCGGAAACGTGAGCGTCCACACAACCGTGATGAGGCCGGTATACAGATAGCCGCATGAGATCGCGATGAGCGCGCGCGAACGCAGGACAAAAAACTGAGCGAACAGCAAAAACGCGGTAAGTAGATCGGCGATGAACATCGCCACCGCGAAAGCCGGAATGACGGCGTC